>NZ_JALKBB010000090.1:0-958 GCF_023016025.1 Arenibacter sp. S6351L
AGGGTGTAAAGGGAGACAAAGGAGATACTGGAGCTAAGGGCGACAAAGGAGATACTGGAGAGCAAGGAATCCAAGGTATTCAAGGAGAAACTGGAGCCACTGGTGCAACTGGTGATCAAGGTGAGAAAGGTGACAAGGGAGATACTGGAGCTCAAGGGATTCAAGGAATTCAAGGTGAAACTGGAGCTACAGGAGCAACTGGTGAAACTGGTGCGACAGGTGCAACTGGTGAACAGGGTATCCAAGGTGTAACTGGAGCCACTGGAGACAAGGGAGACAAAGGAGATACTGGTGCTACTGGTGAACAAGGTGAGAAAGGTGCTACTGGTGAAAAAGGTGATACCGGATCCCAAGGAATTCAAGGTATTCAAGGAGAAACCGGTGCAACTGGTGCTACTGGTGCACAAGGAATTCAAGGTATTCAAGGTATCCAAGGTGAGACCGGGGCGACAGGAGCCACAGGCGACCAGGGCGTCAAAGGAGATACCGGAGCTCAAGGTATTCAAGGAGAAACTGGAGCCACAGGAGCTACTGGTGCCGCTGGTGAAAAAGGTGACAAGGGTGACACGGGTGATACTGGAGCCCAAGGAATTCAAGGTGTTCAAGGTGAAACCGGAGCCACAGGAGCAACTGGTGAACAAGGAATCCAAGGCGTTAAAGGTGACAAAGGAGATAAAGGTGAAACCGGAGCTACTGGTGAAAAAGGAGATAAGGGAGACACTGGAGCTCAAGGAATCCAAGGAGAAACTGGAGCTACAGGAACCACTGGTGCTACCGGAGATAAGGGTGACAAGGGAGATACTGGAGCCCAAGGAATTCAAGGTATTCAAGGTATCCAAGGTGAGACCGGGGCCACTGGCGCTACTGGAGAACAGGGTATCCAAGGAGTAAAGGGTGACAAAGGAGATACTGGTGCTAAGGGCGACCAGGGTGACAAAGGAGATAAAGGTGATATTGG
>NZ_JALKBB010000091.1:0-953 GCF_023016025.1 Arenibacter sp. S6351L
CGTTGTACACAAGCTGATAATGGAACCCAAATTCTATAAAAAGTCAATAAAACAATTAGAAAAAGACTATTCTACGGATCCATCGGAATTTCCAACCGGACTGGTAGAAAATTGTTATAAATACAGAAAGATTCCAATTGAAGATTTAAACATTGAACAACTAAGGCTTTTGATTTCTCAAAAAATCGGAATTGAATATTTAATCGGAATCGTTTTGAAAACATTAGAACGGAATGCTATTGCGGAAGGGAATCTTTATGAAGGGGATTTGTTAATCGCTGTTTCAAAAATACCATCTGAATTTTGGAAGGAAAATAAGAAGGAATTCGGAATTTTTAAACGCATTGTGACGCGGAATTCGGAATTGATAAAAAATGAACTCGGAGAAAAGGAATTCAATGAACTATTAAATCGACTCGAAAATGGGTTTTAAAAACGTTTGTTTTGATTGTAAGAAAGCGTTCAATCAAGGAACTGACTTAAATAACATTGGAGAATCAAAATGTCCGGATTGTGGAAAATTAATGAAACAAATAACTCATAGATTCCGACCTCCAAAACAAAAGGACAAGAAGAAATGGGAAGTTGCCAAATTTTTGATGGAAAGGGGCTTTCTTTATGAGCACGTTTACGAACGGATTTATGAAGTTCGAGGAATAACGGTTTTAGCTAACTATGCGACTTACCCTGAAAATATGAGAGACGCCAAAGAGTTCGTGGAAAAATATAAATCCCAAGCAGAAACGGAATAAAAAGCCTGTGTACAACACAACCTATAAACAATACGGGCTTCGGACTTAATCAAAGGGTTTGTGTATTTTTATGAAGTCCGCAAAATCTTTTGGATTTTGCTCTGGACAGGAAAAAATAAATCAAAACAAAAAGATTTCGCTATGTGCGTGGCGGAAAGCAGATTCTAGTTTGCTCCCGTACTGTTCATAGCTCAACCGTTA
>NZ_JALKBB010000092.1:0-906 GCF_023016025.1 Arenibacter sp. S6351L
GTATGTACCTGCTGCCAGACCTGTGAACAGGTTGCTGTTCTGTGTGGTCGGCGGATTGGTCCCGTCGTTGATGGTAAAGGTATATGGCGGGTTGTCGTTGGAAGCATCCAGGATGACCTGTATGGAACCGTCGGCACCCCCGTTACAGGATACGTCCTCTTTGGTATATGTAAACACGACCGGCGTTGGTGTTTCCAGGGAAACGGGCACCTGTGCATTACAATTGGACCCTGAGGTATCGTATACCATTGCGGTATAATTTCCTGGGGCCAGTCCGCTGAACACGTTGGAAGCCTGGTGTGCTCCTGCCGTAAGACTGTTATTGGAAGCATCCAATAGGTCGTACTCGTAGTTTCCGGCACCTGCCCCACCGCTGGCGGTGATGGTGATCACGCCGTCGTCCACGGGGCATGAAGGCTGTGCCGTAGCCACTGCCGCCGCGCCCAATGGGGGCATTATGGTAATGGTATCGGTAACGGTACATCCGTTGGCGTCACGAACGGTGACGGTATAGGTTCCCGGGGCGGATACGGTAAATGTGCCGCTGCTCTGGAATCCGTTTCCGATGCTGTATTTTATAGGGGCCATACCTGTACTTGTTGCGGTAAAGGTGTAAGAGTTCCCGTTGGAGGTACACTGGTCGTCGGCATAGGCCGGAAGGCTTACCGTCGGCATAGGATCTTCGGCTATAACCACATCGATCTTATAGGTACAGTCCATGGCATCCTTCACCCAAACGTCCCAATTGAGGTTGGTGGAAGGATCAAGTATGTTACTGGCACTAGCGGAATAATCACCTGGGTTCACAACCGCACCGTCCTGTACAAAGGCATAGGTATACCCACCGTTCCCGCCAGTGGCTTGTACGGTCACCTGTGCGCCGATGTTACAGTTGGCATTGATATT
>NZ_JALKBB010000093.1:0-799 GCF_023016025.1 Arenibacter sp. S6351L
GGCACGTAGTTCTTTAAATCGTATCCGAATCCATGGCTTGTCGAGACGGCGCAGCGAATTGAGACAAGCCATGGCTGAGGTTATTGCGCTCAACGGTTCGTATATGATTAGTTGCGGAGTGAAATCCGACAGGATTTCGGCCCGCACAATAAACATACTAAATATGCGTGGATTTTCCGCAGGGAAAATCCAACCGCAATTAATTATAGGTGCTGTTGTGCTTAGTTATTTTTTTCCATAATCTTATAAACGTGGTAGGTTGAAAGTCCAACCGTCATTAGCACGATTATCATTGAAAAGAATAAGCTAGATGATTTTCCGTAAACCTTTTGTTTATCCAATTCCACAATTAATGGGTCTGTCCGCGAGTTGTCGGTTTGTAAATAGACTCTTAATTCCTTTCCAATAGCGTTTTTGTCTTGAAATTTCACCCAATGCCCTTGATAACTGTCAGTTAACTTATAGGTTTTTTGTGTCCTATCCGAGGTTTTTAGAACCAGCCGTTCTCTGTCTCTGTATCCAAACGATTTACGTCTTTTATACTTATAAGTTTCGACAAAAACTTCACTTAATGTGCCATATTCTTGTGTGAGCTCTTTCCTTTCCGTAATAATATTTGGAATTGCATAGACCACCGATATGCATACCAATGCAATATTTATAAACCCCCATTTTAATTTATCAGTCAATCTTTTTAATTAAGCACAACGGTTAGGCTATGATTAGTTGCGGTGTGAAATCCGACAGGATTTCGGCCCGCACACTAAACATAGTAAATATGCGTGGATTTTCCGAAGGG
>NZ_JALKBB010000094.1:0-791 GCF_023016025.1 Arenibacter sp. S6351L
ACGTTAGGCAACATTTGCACAAAACAATCTTTTTACTTATCTTTAGCGTTAGTAACGTAAAACGTGATTATGATTATTTCTTTTGGCTCGAAAGCGACCGAACAAATTTGGAATGGAGTCCGAGTTAAGAAAATGCCAATTGAAGTTCAAAATGTGGGACGTCGGAAACTCAGAATGTTGAATAACTCGCAGGACATTGCGGATTTAAGGATTCCACCTTCAAATCGACTTGAAAAACTTGGTGGAAAATTAAGTGAGTTCTATAGCATTCGGGTTAACAAACAATGGCGAATAATCTTCATGTGGGACAATGGAAACGCAAGCGAAGTGGAAATAATAGATTATCATTAAAAAGTAAAAAAATGGAAAAGTTAGCAAATGTACATCCTGGTGAAATTTTGTTTTACGAATTTCTTGAACCTCTTGAAATAACAGCATATCGACTTTCAAAAGATTTGAAAATACCTCAAACAAGGATTTCCGAAATTGTAAAAGGCAATAGAAGAATAACCGCGGACACAGCTTTAAGATTGAGTAAATATTTTGGGAATTCTGCAAAATTTTGGCTTGGACTTCAAGATGATTATGATATCGAAGAAGAAAAGGAAACAAAGGAATCGGAATTGAATGAAATCAAGCACTTCGAGAATAAAAACGTTGCCTAACAATACCTATAATTAATTGCTGGCGGATTTTCCCTTCGGAAAATCCACGCATATTTACTATGTTTAGTGTGCGGGCCGAAATCCTGTCGGATTTCACACCGCAACTAATCATAGCCTAACCGTTGT
>NZ_JALKBB010000095.1:0-746 GCF_023016025.1 Arenibacter sp. S6351L
TGAAAATTATAATCCACCACCTCGGGCAGCTTCTGATCGGCATACCCGTCACCGGAGGATTTGAAAAGCCCCGACTTGAATGCGAAAAGCAGGGCCACCAAGGCCGATAAAATTATTCCTATGCCTATTTTTTGTTTCATTAGGGAACTATATTTTCATCTATTTAGATTTCGCTTGGAAAGGGCCGAAAAACCCGATATCCATAGCCGAGAAGTCAACACTTCTCATTTTACATATATTACATTATTTATACTAAAATAACAACATATTTTTAATTAAAGGCGTAAAATATTCACAATTAACTTGAGGACTTTCTTAATATTATGGAACATTCCAATTTGGAATCATAATATAAGACCAATTTCACTCACCTAAAATTATTCCAGAACATTTTTCATTGTACAGCTAAACCAAGCTTTTAAAAATCCATATTAATCCTTACCCATATAAACCTTATTCTTTGGTAATCGTTTCATCAAGATTATATATCACCTGTGCCGTCAACATGAGCGCGGCAGTTTTTGCCGGATCCGTATCCAATCTTTTATATTCTCCCTGTGCAATCAATTTTTCGGCATTCTCCTTGTCGTTCAAGAATTTGTCCAAAGCATCGGTATAATATTCCTCCAAAACCTTTTTTTCCTCCTCCTTGGGATTCCTAACCAAGATACGCTGAAATACCGTGGTGACCCACTGTTCCGCATCTTTGGTATCCGCAATGGTATTTTCGGCCAATACCCTGGCAG
>NZ_JALKBB010000096.1:0-723 GCF_023016025.1 Arenibacter sp. S6351L
CGTTGGCAATAATTTAATAGATGGACAGGAATTACTCATTGGCACTTTTAATCTTATCTTTTTTAGTGCTGATCGGTTGTGAAAAAAAATACTCAAAAAAGGATGCCCTAAATCAGTCTATGCTCTGTCTTGAAATCAAAAATGATTTAGGCAGTTTGAGTCAGGAAAGGAATCCATATTTCTTCGTGATGGCGGAAAACATTGATAGCGGAATAAAAGTAGCGGACTCAACTCTTAATATAATAAAGCGGATTACTGAAGAAATAAATGAAAAGAACATAGAGTATTATAAAATACTTCAGGAGTCAAAACCTAAACACAAAGATTCGAGATTTATTGACGCAACGTTGGACTTTATTAAGACAAATCAAGATCTGGAATTTAAAGCCGACACATTGATAAAAAGTCTATTGGATTCTGAAAGTGACAAGGAGGTCGAGAAAAAAATAGCGTATGAACTAAAAATAGCTACCAAAAACATGACCGAATTTCAGAAGAGATATAAAAATAGAGAGTCGGACTTTCATAATGATAATGGAATCAATCAAACCCAGGTTGATTCCATAGTGGAAATAATAAAAAGTAAAAAAACTATTGCCAACACGGTGTATAATTAATTGCGGTCGGAAATTCAACAAGTGAATTTCCTGCAATTAACTATCTTCGGTACAGGCGGACATTTTCCGTTGGAAAAGTCCGCAACTAATCATACACGAACCGTTG
>NZ_JALKBB010000097.1:0-714 GCF_023016025.1 Arenibacter sp. S6351L
ATTCAACAAGTGAATTTCCTGCAATTAACTATCTTCGGTACAGGCGGACATTTTCCGTTGGAAAAGTCCGCAACTAATCATACACGAACCGTTGTAACCCATTTAAGAAAGACCTCATATGAAAAAAGAAATATTTGAATGGCTTAAAAATATTGAAAAGCAAGATGGAATTCCTCCAGATTCAGTGATTGCTTTTAATTTAGGTCTAATGGAAAGTGACCAAGGATTTATGATTTATTTCGTTGGTGCTTTTGAATATTCAGAGGACGATGATGATTGGGCTTGTTTAGAGCCCCCTACGAAACCATATAGATATTTAAGATTGCCTGATAAAGTTCAAAAAGAAACTTGGGAAACTGTTCTTGAACTTTGTAAAAACGCATTAACTGAATTAGAAAATGATGGTAGTCTAAACAAGACCTTGATTAAGAATGCTAAAGCAATTACGACGGGATTTGATGAAGGGGAATTAATAAAAATTAGATAAAAAACGGGTTACAACACCGTATAAAAATAATTGCGGTTTAGTGCTTAATCAAAGGTCGTTGCGTGTTTGTAACGTCTGATTTTCCTTCGGAAAATCCTCGCATACAAACCCGCAACTATTCTTATACAACAACGTTGAGCGCAATAACCTCAGCCATGGCTTGTCTCAATTCGCTGCGCCGTCTCGACAAGCCATGGATTCGGATACGATTTAAAGAACTACGTGCC
>NZ_JALKBB010000098.1:0-701 GCF_023016025.1 Arenibacter sp. S6351L
CGTTGAGCGCAATAACCTCAGCCATGGCTTGTCTCAATTCGCTGCGCCGTCTCGACAAGCCATGGATTCGGATACGATTTAAAGAACTACGTGCCTCCGTTCTACCCTTAAATCTAATTGCGCTCAACGTCTGGGGTGTATTAAAATTAAAAAGCACTTGCCTGCTCTGAAATACGAGCAGGACTAAATATTTCATCAGTATGAACTTTAATGATTTTTTTAACATTCCAAAATTTGACATATCGAAATTTGATTGGCCCAATATGCGACCACCAGAATTAATATCAATGGAGGAATTGAACGAAAAACAGATAACTGCTGTCAATGATGTTTTAGACTTCTTAAAAGAACAAAGCAATATAGCTAACAGACAATTTAAAACATCAAGAAATTTAATTTGGGCAACCATATTTATAATGATTTTACAGATTGGTTATTCATATTGGTCTAGTCGTGAAACGAATTCCAAACAGAGTAACCTAACCAAAATAATTGAAACGCAATCAGTACAATCTGAAACCATATCACAAATGTCATTGCGTTTACTTGACCTTCAGGCCCAAGTGCAGACTTTGGAGAAAGAAAAACAAGAACTTTTAAAAAAATAGATTTCAATTTCATAATATTTGATTTATTGATTAATAATACTCACAGTACGGGAGGTTACAGCACTCAACAGGATGTATATTTCATTGCTAGGG
>NZ_JALKBB010000099.1:0-677 GCF_023016025.1 Arenibacter sp. S6351L
AATTCGTTCGCCGTAATACCTCCCGTGGCCACATCCAATGTATACGGACTTACAGTAGTACCCGCTCCTGAACGTATTAAAGTTCCATCGGTCGCATTTAAGATTTCATTTCCAATTACACCATCCACTTCAGTTACGGTCACAGAACCTAAATCTATTAAAATCCAGTCGGTCCCGTCCCATTGCATTACTTGGCCGGAGGATGTACCATCAGCAATGTTTTCCAATTGCACCGCATCATCGGCCAGTTTAGCATTGGTAACCGCGTCAGGGCCAAGTTTAGAATTTACTATGGATAGATCCGCCACTTTGAACGGATCCAAGGTAGTGCCCAGTCCGGTGATTGTTACCTGATCAGCCAAAACAGCAAAGCTCGACTTGTCCACCCAAACAACAGTTCCTACTGCATCGGTAACCAATACTTTATCGTTACCTCCACTTAATATATTTTCTGTCTGTACCGCATCGTCCGCCAATTTTGCATTGGTAACCGCATCTGCAGCCAATTCTGTAGTTCCCACTGCCCCGGCAGCTATCTCAAGGGTTACATCACCCAACAGGGCATTGGCATCGCCACCTACTGTTAGGTCGGAGGATGTGATATCACCGTCACCAGTAATTGCCGTGCCATCAACTTCCAATGCTCCGGTGGTCGCGTTCTGTACCAGTCCGCTTCC
>NZ_JALKBB010000009.1:0-198085 GCF_023016025.1 Arenibacter sp. S6351L
CACCAAGTGGGAGAGTAGGCCGCCGCCTTTTTTTGAAGTCCCTTCATCGCAAGATGAGGGGACTTTTTTTTGTACTATATCCAACACAGGGCACGCCGCTGGCGTGATCGGTTCCAGCATCCGTTCCTGCTTCGCTACGCTTGCAGTAACGGGCTGTCATTGAATAGGCCGCCGCCTTTTTTTGAAGTCCCATCATCGCAAGATGAGGGGACTTTTTTTTTGTACTATATCCAACACAGGGCGCGCCGCTGGCGTGATCCGTTACCTTATCCCTTTGTACTGCACTGCATTTGTACCTAGGGACGGTCATTATTAGGTTTGCTAAGCAATCGGTACATTGAACAATTGCTACATTTTCAAATCACCAAATTGTTATATTTTCAAATTAACCAATTGTTGCATCAATTCATTGGTACATTGATGAATTGGTACATTTTCAAATCAGCAAATTGCCTCATTTTCAAATTGCCTCATTTTCAAATCAACTCATTGGCTAAACAGTCTTTGAAAACACGGGTAAATATGATTATTTTCCATTATAGGTTTCTGCTTATATCTTACTTTTGTAAATGACTTCATAAAGTTACGAAAACCTTTTCGTAGTTGAAATGGCCATTGCTATGGGGATAGAACTAAGGTGTATTGTTGCTGGACCGGGCTAATATTGGAGTTTTAGAACTTATATTTATATCTTTAGGGTTTGGAACAACTGTTCCAAGTAACCTAAGCTTCAATTTTATGAAAATTCCATTGTTTTTAAGTGGATTATTGCTGATTTTTATTTCATGCGGTGATCGTCCATCCAAGGAATCTGCAACTACCACCGAAGAATCTCCTAAAATAAAGGATTATTTACCATTCTCTGAGTTGGCATTGGATGACCTATCCATGTTTAAAGTGGAGACTCCCAATTGGAAAATTGTTGGGGATGTATATGTGGATAGATCAAAAGACAAAATTTTGACATCCTCCACAGGAAAAGGAATTTTGGCCAACATTCCAGAAGTGGAAACCAAAAATGGTCACATCTTTACAAATTTTGAACATGGGGATCTCGAAATTGAACTGGATGTGATGATGCCGGTGAACTCAAATTCGGGACTTTATTTTCAAGGTAGGTATGAAGTGCAATTATTGGATAGTTGGGGAGTAAAGGAGACTACTTATGCGGATATGGGTGGTATTTATCAAAGTTCAAATTTTAATGAGGATGGTGGTTACCAGGGGAACCCCCCAAGAACCAACGCTTCAAAATCCCCTGGGCTTTGGCAACATTTTAAAATACTGTTCCATGCACCTAGGTTTAATAATGCGGGCGAGAAAATACAAAATGCTATTTTTCAGGAAGTATGGCTTAATGGGGTATTGATTCAGGAAAATGTGGAGGTAACTGGCCCTACAAGGGCTTCTGCCTTTAATGATGAAAAAGCTAGAGGACCATTAATGATTCAAGGAGATCACGGTCCAGTTGCTTTAAAAAACATCAAGTATAAAAAGTACGAAAATAAAAAGCTGGCCTTGTCCGATATGTATATGACAGAATACGAAAGTAATTCTGATACAATTGCCGGTTTGGATACGCTTACGGTTATTGGAGAGAAAAATGTAGATAGTATTTCTGCCAATATGGTAACTGGAAATAGGGTTACAAGAATTCTAAGTTATAAGGGACAAATGGATATTCCAAACTCTGGCAACTACCTCTTCAATATTGGTTTAAATCACGGTGGTGCCTTGCTGTTGATCGGCAATGATACCGTGGTTAATCTAAATGGAAAGTTCGATTTGGATACACCTGGTATAGGTGAAATTATGTTAGAAAAGGGGAAAGTACCTTTTACCTTCATTTATAATAAGAATTATCCGTGGTTTACAGGTTTTAGTATTACGGCAGAGGGCCCTGAAATGCAAAAAATGCCCCTACATGCAAAGAACTCTTTAAGTTCAGCTAAAAAGGGGTCAGATAATGATATACTTATTACAGTAGGAGAGGAGACTGTAACCCAACGTGGATATATGATGCATGGTGATGAAAAAAGGACACACTGTATTGCGGTTGGGAGTCCTGACCGTATAAATTATTCATACGATTTAAGTAGAGGAGCTATACTACAGGTATGGCAAGGCGATTTTCTTGATGTTACCCAGATGTGGCATCTTAGAGGTACCAATCAGTTGGCGGAACCAAAGGGATTTTCAGTATCCTTTCATGGAGATCCGGATTTTATGACTTTGGAGGATAAGGATATGGTTTGGCCAGACAGCATTCCCTCCAACATAAGGTTTAAGCCATTGGGTTATGAAATGCATGACAATGGATTACCGGTTTTTTTACATCAAGAAGAAGGTACTACTATTAGCAATTCATTTAAAACCTCAAAGGACGGACGTGGCCTTGAGCGTACCATCAGCATTAAGGGCAATGGGGACATCTGGCATAAAATTGCCGAAGGGGAATCCATTAAACAATTGGAGGATGGCACATTCATTGTCAATGATGAAAGTTATTTTATCGATTTCTCCGGAAATAGTGACTTAGATCCTATAATCCGTCAATCCAATGGAAAGGATGAATTACTTCTAAAAATACCCGCGGACAGTGGGAACATTACATACAATATTATTTGGTAACCCAAAACAACCAATTATGCAGATTTTAAGACAGGCAGTTTTCTTTGTATTCCTATTAGGAACAGTACAAGGTACATTTGGACAGGAAAGTTCGGAAATGGCCAAAAAGGAAGCAGAATATTATAAAATAGTAGATGTGCCAATTCCAAATGATATTGTATTGGAAGTAGGAGGATTGGCGTTTACGGATGACGATAAATTGGGGGTGTCTACCAGAAGGGGCGAGGTATGGTTAATAGATAAGCCATATAGTCTAAGCCCAGTTTATAAGAGATATGCTCACGGGATGCACGAGACCTTGGGCTTGGCCTATAAGGAAAATGGTTTCTATCTTTCCCAACGAGGAGAACTTACGAGATTGGATGACAGGAACGGGGATGGAAAGGCAGACAGTTATAAGACTATATATACATGGCCTTTGTCCGGGAATTACCACGATTATTCCTATGGTCCGTTAATTTTGCCCAATGGGGATATGTTGGTCACTTTAAATTTATCCTGGATTGGCCACGGCTCTAGTTTGGTAAAATGGAGGGGATGGATGTTAAAAATAACACCAGAAGGGGAAATGACCCCTATTGCAACCGGCTTAAGGTCTCCTGCAGGATTTAATGTAAATTCTGAAGGTGACTATTTCTATACCGAAAATCAAGGGGATTGGGTAGGTTCCGGAAGGATGACCCATTTGGAAGTAGGCGATTTTGCTGGTAATCCGGAAGGGTTGCGGTGGACAGTCGATCCGCAATCGCCCCTAAAATTGAAACAGGAAGAAATTGAAAAGCAATCGGGCTTAAGTCTTTATGAATATGCAAAAAAGGTACCTGCTCTTAAGGCTCCAGCCATCTGGTTCCCGCACACCATTCAGGGGATTTCAACTTCGGATATCCTTTATGATACCACCCATGGAAAATTTGGACCCTTTGAAGGTCAGATGTTTATCGGTGATCAGGGACATAGTAAAATAATGCGAGTATATATGGAAAAGGTCAATGGGGTGTACCAAGGGGCTTCCTTTTTATTTCGAGAGGGTTTTTCCTCAGGAATATTGCGTATGATCTGGGGTAGTGATTCCAGCATGTTTGTGGGTATGACAAGTAGGGGATGGGCCTCCACAGGAAAAGCTCCATATGGTCTGCAAAGATTGGAGTGGACAGGGAAAGTACCTTTTGAAGTAAAAACGATGAAAGCGTTGGATGATGGATTTCAATTGGAATTCACCCAACCCGTCAATAAAAAATTGGCCAGTGATGTTGCTAGCTATCAAATGAAAAGCTTCACCTATAAATATCACAGTGACTATGGTAGCCCAATTACGGAGGAACAACCAGTAATGGTCCACAATGCAGAGGTTTCCGCAGATGGATTATCTGTGAAATTAACTTTGCACGGTATGCGATTGGGCTTTATCCACGAGATAAAAATTCCAAACCTTACTTCCAATTCGGGAAAGAAACTACTGCATGACACGGGTTATTATACCCTGAACGAAGTCCCAGGTGGAGAATTGAAGTCACCTCAAATGACCGGGTTGGCCAAGTCCGGGAAAACAATTGTTCAGCCAAAAAGAATAACAAAAATGCCAGCTGATTGGAATAATAAATCCGATCAGAAATTGATGATAGGAACCAAGCCGGGATTAAAGTATGATGTAGAGGAAGTTAAGGTTCAAAGGGGGGCCAAGGTAGAGCTCACTTTTAATAATAACGACGATATGATGCACAATCTGGTTATTACGGAAAAGGGTAAGGAATCGGTTGATAAGGTCGGTCAGTTGGCCTTAATGCTGGGATTGGACGGTCCTGACTATAACTATGTGCCGGATACCGATTTAGTGCTTTATCACACCGCTATTATGCAACCGGAAACAGCTGAAAAGATTTATGTTAAAATGCCAAAGGAACCAGGTGAATATTGGATAGTATGTACTTTTCCAGGTCATTCATCGGTGATGAGGGCCAAGCTTATCGTCCAATAATACTGAAAGAGATTATCTGCAACTTATTGGTTTATTATTTTTCAACCGACACTAGTTGGTTCTTGGTGAAAATGTTCACTCTTATGTTTTAATGTGCAAATGGTTTGGGAATATTTCTCTTTACCACAGTTAAATTATGATTTTTCGTAAAGAAAAAAATTGTAGATTTAATTGTACAGTTGAACTAAGTATTGAACATTTTGAAAATAACAGCATTAGTATTATTTCTTTGGATAGCGTTCACTGATTGCACTTATTCCCAAGGACAGGACAATTCAAAATATTTTATAGCTAACGATTCCACAAACTATCGGGAAAAGGTATTCTTGCACTTGGATAAATCATATTACAATGCGGGGGAAGATATTTGGTTTAAAGTATACCTTTTAAATGCGGCTTCACACCTATGGGATGCTATAAGGAATGTAGTGTATGTAGATATTGTTGGCCCTGACAATAAAATTGTAGACTTCAAAATAATTAGGATAGAAGATGGTATTGGAAATGGGGACTTCGCCTTGCCTTCAGATTTATATGGAGGCGAGTATACGGTAAGGGCCTATACAAACTATATGCGAAATTTTGACGAGACCTATTTTTTTAGGCAACAGTTATACATTAGCCCATTGAATTTTATAACGAAAAACGTTGGAACGGCTTTGGATGGGAATGAACAGGTGGAATCGGAACTGGTGTTGCAAGGACAAATGCCAGATTTGCAATTTTTTCCAGAGGGAGGGAACTTGGTCAATGATTATTTTAACCGTGTTGGTTTCAAGATATTGGGGGTAGATGGCAGATCAATAGATATTGAAGGTGTAATTTTGGATGAGACAGGTACACAAATTACTGAATTCGCATCTGCCCATTTAGGGATGGGACTCTTTGATATTAAACCCGTGGAGGGAAGAAAATACACTGCCAATATTGTGCACAATGGCAAAAAATATTCCTATGATCTGCCACAAGGGGTCAAAGACGGAATTGTAATGCGGGTACAGGAATTAAGGGATTATTATCAGATAAATATTCAAACATCAAGTGACAACGGGCTTAACGGTTTTAGCTTATTTGGAAGCCAGCGAACAGGAACAATATATAATGCCAAAATTGACCAGGATAAATCTCTAGCTGTTTTTAAAGTCGATAAAGAGCTACTTGTGACCGGAATTGCCCAATTTACACTTGTGGATGAAAAGAGCACGGCCATATGTGAGCGATTAGTGTTTTATGATGATGGTAGTTCGTCTCCCGAAATTAAAATTATTCCTTTATCCCAAACAAATACCAAAAATGGCACGGTGCAACTTAGTATTGAGCTGGATTCCAAAGGACAGGATATATCGAATTTTGGAGCAAATATGTCTATTTCCGTTACGGATTTAGCGGCTTCATCACCTAGGGAGCATCAGGCTGACATACGAACGTATTTGTTATTGAATTCAGAAGTAAAAGGGAAAATAGAAAATCCTGGTTATTATTTTTATTCTGAAGATCCTAAAAGAAGACAGTTTTTGGACCTGTTGATGATGACCCAAGGGTGGCGACAATTTATTGTAAACGATTTGCCAAATACTAGGGGTGATTCCTTTGCTTTTGTTAAAGAAATGGGAATCTCTGTGGAAGGAGAGGTACGTAAATTTCATAATCCCGATAAGCCGGATGTAGCTACTGTGAAATTGACCTTTCAAGACAGTAATTTGATGGGTCGCCTTAGCGTAAAATCAAATGAAGACGGACGTTTTAAGTTTTTGGGGCTGGATATCATGGAAGATAATAAGCTGGCTTTTGAAATGGTGGATTATGATCGTCCAATGAAAGAATTTGCTATTCAATTGGATTCCGTAAGACCTGCACCGATTAGTTCCCTTAAGAAAGAGCATAGGCTAGGGGAGACTGCCAGCTTTGAACAATTTTTGGAAAATCCTGTTGCAAGAAAAGGTTTTGATACAAATTTTGAAAACGAAATGATGAAATTGATCCAATTGGATGAAGTATTGATCATAACTGAAGGAAGGTCCAAGAAGAAGGAGATGGATACAAAAAGAAGTACAAGTTCTATTTACAGCAGTGTATCCAATACAGTGGATTTTTCAGAAATAAGAAATCAGCCCTATCCGAATATTTTGGCGGCTTTACGTGCCCGTGTCCCTGGGGTTGATGTGTATGGTGGATTTGTGGCTATTAGAGGTGTTAATTCCATGAGTTCGGAAAGAGGAACCACCCCCCTTTTCCTTTTAAATGGTGTACCTGTAAACCAAGAAGCAATTGAAAACGTCCCTGTTTGGGAGGTCGATTTTATAGATGTTTTAAAGGGGGCTAGAGCTTCAATTTTTGGTTCCGAAGGAGGAAACGGTGTTATTGCAGTGTACACCCTAACAGGTAAGGAGCTTAAGGATCAGAAAAATAAAGTTGCTGGCAATGTGTTTAACTACCAGGGATTTTATAAGCCCAGAAAGTTTTACGAACCGGCGTATGGAAATGACGATCTGGGAGCGAATAGGAAAAAATTCAGTTCCACCCTCCATTGGGAGCCCACAGTGAAAATGGATAATAATGGAAAGAGCAAAGTGATTTTTCCTGCAGGAACGAAATCTTCCATCTATAGAGTTGTTTTACAAGGAATTACCAACGATGGTTTACCACTGGCTTCCGAAGCTGTTTTTGAAGTAGATTGATCGTTGCCCAATAGGCTTTTGCGGTAATACGTAGATTTAATGGCGTAATGGAACTATTTGTCTGGTTATAAGTGTTGTTTGTGCAGACGGGGCAATATTATTTATTTCCTATGATATGGCATTCATGTAAAATTTACTTTGGTTAATTTTACATTATCAACAACCAACAAATGCTGGAAAAAGAGGAAAAATTGAACACCCTTTCACATGCCCTAGGCATCCTTCTTGGGCTGATAGGCTTTATTGTGCTTTATCAGATAAACGATCGGCACAATGCCTATGGAATTTTTTCCATTGTTGTTTACAGCTTTACCTTTGTGCTTTTATTTACGGCATCAACCTTATACCATCTTGTAAAGGATCCAAATTTGAAAAATAGATTACGAATATTGGATCACATTAGTATTTATTTTTTAATTGCGGGGACCTATACACCAGTGGCCTTGATATTGTTGGAAAAAGGTAATGGGTGGCTACTATTTTATATTGTCTGGGGTATAGCTGCTGTTGGTACGTTAATGAAGTTATTTTACACTGGCAAATACGAATTTATATCGCTTTTACTTTATTTGGTAATGGGTTGGTTGATCGTATTGGATTTGGATAATTTACTAAGCAATACCACGACCATTGGACTGGGAACCCTTTTTTTAGGGGGTGCATTTTATACTTTAGGGATACTGTTTTACGCTATGGAAAGGATCCCTTATAATCACTTTATCTGGCATTTGTTCGTGCTGGGAGGTGCCATAAGTCATTGGTTTTTTATTTTGATCAATGTGGTTTAGGGACGAATAATATCTTCATATTCGTTGAAGAAATCTTCAAATTTGGCCATGTTTTCCTTCAAAAATACCATGGTCTCCTGCCAGGTGTTTTTGTTATGAATGGAAACATTGTTCAAACTAACGGAGACCCTCGATATTTCCTTACCGCTATCTAGGAAAACCGTATCCTGGAACAGGGCATTTGGTAGATATTCCTCTTTGAAAAGCGACTGAAGTGAAATTAATTTTTCCCATAATTCCATCCGTTTCTCCAGATCTTGATTTTCAATATCCATTGAAACCATGGCAGTGGACAAATCAAAGTGGAACTTAAATGAGAAATCCTTTATTCCGGTGTTGTAAAGAATCCATTTTCTTGGGAATGACTTTCCAAAGGAAATCCAGAAATCCTGCCTTAACTTTTTTGCTTCTTCCTTACTAAACATCTATAGGGAATAAGCAATTACGATACCCAGTATAATAACTACCAATTTACGTAGGTTGAATTTATGTGCTTCCGAACTTTCAAACAGAATTACCGTTGAGATATGAAGGAAAACACCAATTACCAAAGCGTTCAGCAAGACGGCATAGGTGTGGACAAACTCGTAATTGGCAGCAATGTAGGTGCCAATGGGGGTCATTAAGGAAAAAAGCACTATAAAAAATATTGCCGACTGCAACTTTATCTTCGAGCTCAATAAAAATATGCTAAGGATAATGGCAATAGGAATTTTATGTATTAAAATTCCATATAGTATAGTATTGTGATTTTCTATAGGTAATCCTTCTAGCAGAGAATGGATACATAGGCTTATGAAAAGCATCCACGGAAAATCCGATTTTTCAGGATCTAAATGAACATGCCCGTGTTCCGCCCCCTTGGAAAAAAATTCAAGAAAAATCTGGAGAAGGATCCCCAACATAATAAATACCCCGACCGTTTTTGGTTCTGCACTACCGTAAACTTCAGGGAACAATTCAAATACCGTAAGCGCCAGTAAAAAAGCCCCGCTAAAAGCTAGGAGTAGTTTAAAGACTTCCTTGTTTTTTGGTTTTGTGAAGTATACAAATATAAAACTCAGCAATACGCCAAGAATGGGCAATAAATATTTCATTTATGATTGGTTCTGGTATTCTACAAAATTACCATATTGGCTAATAAGGGCTAAAATTAACGTATTTTTGCGGTAATCTTAAAGGTAGATATGAACAATAATTTTAAAATGGTGGCCAAGACCATGTTTGGTTTTGAAGAAATTTTGGCAAAGGAACTGCGTAACCTTGGTGCTGGAAATGTAGAAGAAGGGGTTAGGAGTGTTTTTTTTGAAGGAGATACGGGTTTTATGTACAAGGCAAACCTTTGTTTGCGGACTGCAATTAAAATCGTTAAACCTATTCATTCATTTCGCGTTCGGGATGAAAACGATCTTTATAAAAAAATCTATGCCATGGATTGGTTCGATTATCTTTCGACCTCCACAACTTTTGCTATAGACGCCACAGTAAATAGTGAAAATTTCACCCACTCCTTATATGTATCCCAAAAAACTAAAGATGCCATAGTGGATAAGTTTAGGGATACGGATGGTAGTAGGCCGGATGTAGATATAAAATTCCCGGATGTTAGGATCAATATCCATATTCAAAACGATCAATGCAATGTGGCCTTGGATTCATCAGGGAGGTCGTTACATCAACGAGGGTACAGGACAGCAACCAATATTGCCCCTATTAATGAGGTATTGGCCGCCGGTATTTTGTTGTTGAGTGGATGGGATGGACAATGCGACTTTTTGGATCCTATGTGCGGTAGTGGCACTTTATTGACAGAAGCAGCCATGATTGCCTGTAATATTCCAGCCAACATTAATAGGAAGGAATTTGCCTTTGAGAAATGGCACGATTTTGATCCCGATCTTTTTGAAAAAATTGTAGACAGCAGTCTTAAAAGAACACGGGAGTTTAACCATAAGATCATTGGATATGACAAGGCGCCATCTGCAGTAAGAAAAGCTCAGGATAACATAGTCAATGCCAATTTATCCGATTATATAACCGTGGAAAGGAAAAACTTTTTTGATACGGAAAAATTTACGGACAAACATTTGCATATGGTGTTCAATCCACCTTATGGCGAGCGATTGGATATAGAAATGGAGGATTTTTATACCGATATAGGAAACACTTTAAAACGTAATTATCCAGGGACCGATGCATGGTTCATAACATCCAACTTGGAGGCCTTAAAGTTTGTAGGGCTTCGTCCTTCCAGGAAGATCAAGGTCTTTAATAGTCATTTGGAGTCGCGCCTGGTTAAATACGTAATGTACGAGGGGAGCAAGAAGGCCAAGTTTAACAAAGCGGAATAGGCCGTATATAGTCATTTAAAGGTATAGAAATTTTGAAACCGAAACATAAGGCCCTCATCTTTAATTTTCTAGGCTTTGCCATTTTATTTGTGGTGGGCAGATTATTACTTGGTATGTTATTGTCGATCAACACTCTGATCCTGGCTTTTATAGCCGCGGTGGCCGCAAGCTTCTTGGCGCCCAAATTCAGTGCTGTAAAAACAAAATCAGGAGAGAAACTGATGATGAAATGGATTTTTATTAAGGGTTTTCGGGAGCTCTAGGTTTTTCTGGTATCGGCGGTTGCTTTTCTTCCTTTTCCTTAATTTTTTTTGCTTTTTTATAGAGCGGTATAAAATAGGTAATGGAATAATTGTATCCCACGCCAAATTTACTCCCGTCGGTAACTTTATTGAATCCAGGAATCCATAGATTGCTGAAATTGTCCGTTTCCTTGTTGCTGACCAAGAATCCAATGCGAACGCTTGCTCCCAAAAAAATGTTAGCGAAGAGTTCGGCTTTTACACCAAGCACAGCCTCCAGCCAACTGGCATTTAGTCCGCTAAATTCTTGGGCGACATCCGAACCAACAGCGAAGTCGTTTACGGCATCCGGATCAGGGTTGATCTGATAATCCGGATCGGTCCAATACCGGTTGGTGTCAAAAATTTGATAATTATTTAAGGTCTGACTAAAGGTGCTGTAGGCATAGCGCCCCCCTACGTGTATGGAATTGTTCATGCCATACCAATTCGCATAGGTGTTATAATCCACCCCCAATTTTAAGTAGCTTCCCGAAGTGGTAAAATTGTATAGGTCTTCTTGTTTGGTATTCTTTTCATTACCAAGTTCCGCAGCCACATATAGTTTGTTCGTAATCCTATAATTCCCAACTATTTCAAATCCTTGGTAATCATCATTTAAAAATGAAATTAACAGGCGGCTAAGATCTATTCCCACCCTAATACCATACGGGTCGGTGTGGGCCACGGTGTCTTTTGGCTGAAGGTCAATGGGCTTGCTTTGGGTATGCCCCAAAAGAAAGGTGAAAAATAAAAAACTACTAATGAAATATCTTAACATGGGCCGCTGTTGAATTTTCTACCAATGGGGTTACAATTTCTATATCCTTTATCCAGTTATCAGTTTCAGTTTTTAGATCGCTAGTTAAATCTTCATAATTGGCAATATATCCACATGCCCTGGAAACAAACTTATCTATTCTAGAGTAATTGAAGTACAAGGTATCTAAATCCCCCCCTTCAACGGTAATGGTTTCATCGCTGGAATCTGTAGTTTCAACATCTGAAGAGTTGCTAATAAAATAAAACCCTGTGGTGTTTTCTGTAACCTTTAAGGGAATGGCAATGGAATCCGAATCGGTTCTGTCGGATACCGTTGTGACTGTAGTATTCTGACCAATACCCACAATTCTAAATTTGGGTACCTTTTTTAATTCAGTGGGGTTGTCCACATCATAAAATCTTATCACTAGTAGTGGGGTGTCCCCATCTATACAGATATCATCTTTTTCGCAGGCTCCAAAGCTGATGAATGTAATTAAAACTAGTATTGGAATGTAGATTTTTTTCATGTTCGGGTGGACTATTTGGTCCGTTTTTTCAAAAGTACAACATTTTCAACATGATGGGTTTGTGGAAACATATCCACAGGCTGCACTTTCAATATTTCATAATCCTCCTTCATCATTTCCAAATCCCTGGCTTGCGTAGCGCTATTACAGCTAACATATACGACCTTTTCTGGAGCAATGGATAGTATTTGCTGTACAACGGCCGCATGCATACCATCCCTGGGAGGATCGGTAATAATTAGATCGGGCCTACCGTGTTCCTTAATAAAGCTGGGATTAAAGACATTCTTCATGTCCCCTACAAAGAAATCTACATTGTCTATTTTATTTCTTTTTGCATTGGCCTTGGCATCTTCTATAGCCTCGGGAACAGCTTCAATACCTATTACCTTTTTAGCTTTTTTGGCTACAAATTGGGCAATGGTCCCTGTACCGGTGTAAAGATCGTAAACCAATTCGTTTCCGCTAAGTTCCGCAAAATCGCGGGTTACCTTGTATAGTTCATAGGCTTGGTCCGAGTTGGTTTGATAGAAGGATTTGGCATTTATTTTAAACTGTAGCCCTTCCATTTCCTCAAATATATGATCCCGTCCAGAATAGCATATGATTTCTTGGTCATATATGGTATCATTTTGTTTTTGATTGATGACATATAACAAGGAAGTTATTTCTGGAAAGGTTACTGCCAAATGGTTCATCAATAATTCCCTCTTCTCCAAATCGTCCTCATAGAATTGGACCATCACCATAATTTCACCAGTAGAGGAGGTGCGTATCATCACCGTGCGCAACATGCCCCATTGATTTCTGGGATTAAAGAAAGATAGATTGTTCTTAATGGCGTAATCCTTTATTTCCAACCTAATCGCGTTGGAAGGATCTTCTTGCAAATGACATTTTTTAATGTCCAAGATTTTGTCCCACATTCCGGGAATATGAAATCCCAATGCGTTTTTATCATCAATTTCCTTGCCTGAGTTTATTTCCTCCAAGGTCAACCATCTACTGTCAGAAAAGGAAAATTCCATCTTGTTCCTGTAGAAGTATTGTTTTTTGGATCCTAAAATGCTACTCGTTTCCGGCAATTCCAAATGACCAATTCTTCGAAGGTTGTTCTCTACCTCTTTTTGTTTGTAAAATAGCTGGTGCTCATAGCCCATATCCTGCCATTTACAGCCGCCACAAACTCCAAAATGCTCACAAACAGGAGTAGTTCGTTTGTTCGAAAAAGTATGGAATTTAGTGGCAACACCCTCAAAATAAGCTTTCCTTTTTTTGGTAGTCATTACGTCCACTACATCCCCTGGGACAGTGTTGGTCAGGAAAATTACCCGTCCGTCGGGTGCTTTGCCAATGGTCTTACCTTTGGCTCCTGCATCTACTACTTCTACGTTTTCAAAAACTTGTCTTGTATTCTTTCTGCCCATGGCGCAAAAATAGAAGAATTTTTTAGGATTTATGTAGCTTTTTAACAGAGTCTTATTTGTATTTGTTAGATTCGTTTTGGCAATAGGAAAATTAAATACGATTGGGTTGGAAGAATTGATTCGTAATAAATGAAGTGTAGGCCCGTATTAAATATTGGGGAACTAAGTCTTATTTTTGGAAAGTAGGAACAATTATCAATCTTTAAATTTTAATAAATTGGTTAAAATGGGAAAATTGCTTTTATGTCTGTTTATGATCGGCTTTTTTACTGGACATGCACAGCAAGGCAAAACTGTAAAAAAAATAAAGAATAACCAGCCAAATGTCTTGTTCATAATTGCGGATGATTTAACGGCCACCGCTATTTCGTCCTATGAAAATCGGGCGTCACTCACCCCAAATATTGATCAATTGGCGGCACAAGGTGTTAAATATACCAGAGCTTATACCCAATATCCGGTCTGTGGTCCCTCAAGGGCCTCTTTAATGTTTGGCTATTACCCCAATGCTACTACCACCTACGGATACGTAAGCGGGAGGGAGAATGTTGGACCTTCACGCAAATCACTTTCACAATTGTTTAAGGATAACGGTTATTATACAGCACGGGTAAGCAAGATTTACCATATGGGAGTTCCCATAGATATTGAAACAGGTTCCAACGGACAGGACGATGAGGCCTCTTGGTCCCAAAGGTTTAATAGTCAGGGACCGGAATGGACTGCAGAAGGGGAGGCCGAATTGGTGCAAAATAATCCTTACGGACTTAAACCAAGAAAAGGGGGTAATGTTATGACCATTGTAAAGGCAGACGGGGACGATTTGGTACATTCCGATGGTAAAACCGCTGTAAAGGCTATCGAACTTATTAAGCAACACAAAAATAATCCCTTCTTTTTGGCAGTGGGGTTGGTAAGGCCCCATGTGCCATTTGTTGCCCCAAGAAAGTATTTTGAACCTTATCCACATGAGCAAATGTTATTGCCCCCTAAAGTTGAAAATGATTGGGACGATATTCCCGCCCGTGGCATCAACTACGTGACCAGTGTAAATGGGGAAATGTCCGAAGAACAGGAAAAAAAGGCAGTAGCTGGGTATTACGCTTCTGTAGCCTATATGGATGCACAGGTAGGAAAGATACTAAAGACTTTAAAGGAAGAAGGTTTGGAGGATAATACCATTGTTGTTTTTACTTCTGACCATGGGTTTCATTTGGGGGAGCACCGTTTTTGGATGAAAGTAAGCCTACATGAGGAATCGGTTAGGGTGCCTATGATTATCAAAGTGCCAGGAAAAGCACCGGCGGTCTGTAATTCCTTTTCTGAACTTTTGGACCTATATCCTACCTTGGCCGAGTTGGCAGGGCTAAAAGCTTCCAAGCATATACAGGGAAAAAGCCTTGTTAAAACATTGGATAATCCAAAGTATGAAATCAGGGAGTATGCATTTTCTGTAAGCCAAGGAGGTAAGTCGTTTTTAGTGCGAAGCCATAAATGGGCATATATTCAGTATGATGAGGATGCCGGATCTGGAATGGAACTTTTCGATATGGAGCACGACGCCAAACAATACAATAATTTGGCGCATAACCCGGCTTATAGTGATGTGGTCAAGCAAATGCAAATGATTTTAATGGAAAAATTAACAGAAATTAGAACAAATGACTTGGCTATATCATATGGTTCCAATTAACAAAATTGATAAGTCTTTGTAGAAAAAATAAGTATTTGTAATGGGTAAGATTACAAGCTAAAAATGAAAGGAATACTTACTTGTTTTAAAGGGGGCATTTTGTTGATATGCTTTACTAACAGCTTTTTAAGCTGGGCCCAAAATATCACGATTGCGCCAGGGAGAATAGACGCCAGAGTAGTAGGGCTAAAGGAATGTCCAAACGAAATCATGGGGGCATCCATATTTCAAATTCCAAATTATTTTGTTTGGGGAGCTAGCGTAATAAGAGGTGACGATGGCAAGTATCATATGCTGTTTTCACTTTGGGAAAGTGGGGCGGAAGGAGGTAGTTTTGTCAAGGACTGGGTGCTGCAGTCCAAAATTGGATATGCCGTTTCAGATTATCCGGACAAGGGCTTTAGGTTTCAAAAAATAGTATTGAAAGGTACACGCTATCACGGGGACAATGTGTCCTGGGATGCGCAAATGGTGCACAATCCACATATCAAA
The DNA here is from genome assembly GCF_023016025.1 of Arenibacter sp. S6351L. NCBI lineage: Bacteria > Pseudomonadati > Bacteroidota > Flavobacteriia > Flavobacteriales > Flavobacteriaceae > Arenibacter > Arenibacter sp. S6351L. Next base: position 15,609 of record NZ_JALKBB010000009.1, read on the forward strand.
AAATTTAACGGAAAGTATTATCTATATTATATAGGATCTAAAGATCCAGGGGAACAGCCTCAAGGTTCTACAGGTGAAAATTTGGACAAACGCGCTAGGGTTCAACAATCCCTCTGTATAGGGGTGTTGGAATTTGATAGTTTTGAAAATTTACTTTTGGGAAACTTTATACGTTCCAAACAGCCATTGTTAACACCGCGAACTAGGGTAAAGGCCAATAATATTGTTAATGGATCTCCCTTTGGGACAGTGGCAAAACCTGACAACATAATAGTGGTGAACCCCTCAGTGGTTTATAACCCAAAGATTCAAAAATATATGCTGTACTTTAAAGGCAACGTCTATGAACCACACTGGAAAGGAGTCCATGGAGTGGCCATTGCCGATACCCCAAAAGGCCCATTTAAACCTTTGGAAAATTTTGTTTTTGATGTAAGAATGCCCGATGGCACTTTGGCAAGTACTGAAGACCCTTTTGTCTGGTACTCCCCAAAACTTCAACAATATATGGCCATTGTTAAGGATTTTACAGGAAGACTAACAGGCCATAAAAAGACACTGGCCTTATTATCATCGACGGATGGGATTGTTTGGGATTTGACGGCAAAACCACTATTTATGGAGCGGAAGTTACATTTAATGGATGGGTCGGTTATAGAGGTAGACAGATTGGAACGCCCGCAACTATTGTTGAGTGAAGATGGTATGCCCCAATATCTATATGCCGCATCTGCCCTAGGCAATGTAAACGTTAAAAACGATGGCAGTTCTTTTAATGTACAGATTCCCTTGGAAGTTGAATTGGAATAAAATAAAAATTACTAATCCATTCAGATATAAAATACCGTATCAGCTGGGCATTAGTGCCGATTTAAAAGTATATTGATTATTGTGAATAAAGTGAAGCACATTTTAAGTTTTTTTATTTTTATCATACTCTTGGTCGTTGATTTTGGATATGCCCAAGAAAAGTCCCTTCAGATGCCCTTATCTTTTATAGCCCAAAATTTGGAATACAAAGGGGTTGCGGTTCAAGATGATAATTATACCTTTTGGGGTTGCGCACCCATTATGGATGAGGATGGAAAAACGCACTTATTCGTAGCGCGTTGGCCGGAAAAGAATGTTAATCCCGCATGGAGAAGGTCTTCCGAAATTGCCCATTATGTTGCGGATTCACCTGAAGGACCTTTTTTATTTTCAGATGTGGCCATAAAGGGCACAGGAAAGGATACCTGGGATAAATATGCACCGCACAATCCGGAAATCAAGAAGCTGGGCAAGTACTTTGTGCTGTTGTATATTGCCAACAATAATTATCATCAACCACCACATCCGGGTAATCAACGTATTGGAATGGCAATTGCAAAATCTCCTTATGGCCCATGGAAAAAAGTGGGCAAGGACGGGATGGTCTTACATGCCGATAATCCTCAAAAATGGAATTATAAATCCAATATGGGAGTGGCCAATCCTGCCTTTTTGGAAGTAAATGGAAATTACTTTCTGTATTTTAAAACCAAAACCACGGATGGGATTCTAAAGTATGGTCTGGCGAAGGCTACTGAGTTAAAGGGCCCATATATTATTCAGGATAAACCGGTTACCTCCAATAAGGGTACATTGGAAGATGGAACCGTTTTTGCTTATCAAGATCATATTTTTTTATTGACCACGGATAATCATGGTCAAAATACGGGCATAGTTGGTGGTGGAACACTATGGAAGTCAAAGGACGGACTTACTTTTAATTTGGAGGAAGCCACGGTTGGTTATGATTTATTGCCCACCTATTATAAGGATTATGACCCTAAAAAAGCGGTGAAGATATATGGTGTCGCCCCTAAGCTGGAACGCCCCAAAGTTTTAATGATAAATAACAAACCGGCATATTTGTACGGCCCATCTGGTTGGAATATTTTTGGTGGGGACAGAACAGTTGGCCATGTTTTTAAAATAAATCTAAAAGAATGAATTTTCGAAATATTTTTTGGATTCTTGTATTGCTCCCGTTATTATTAGCGTCCCAAGACAAAAAAACTGATTTTAAAATCATCACCTACAACATTTGGAACGGTTATGATTGGGGCAAGGATAATGAAAGAAGGGAAAAAGTACAAAATTGGATAAATACCCAAACTCCAGATGTAGTGGCACTTCAGGAATTATGTGCCTATACCCCGGAAAAATTGCGGGAGGATGCGCTGACGTGGGGCCATGATTATTCTGTTTTATTGAAAACAACGGGTTACTCGGTTGGCTTTACCTCTAAATACCCCATAGAGCTAAAAGAAAAAATTCTAGAAGGTATGCACCATGGTGCCTTGCACTGTACAACAAGCGGAATTGAATTTTTGGTAATTCATCTACATCCGGGGAGCTTCGAAAGAAGGCGGGAGGAGGCCAATATACTATCAAGGAAATTGGAAGAAATCATTAAAACCAGTTCCAAATATGTAGTTTTGGGAGATTTCAATGCCCATTCCCCCTTTGATGCTGATTTGTACGATCCCAAGGGTTCCTTGTTGACCAGATTACGGGAATCCAATAAAGAAAAAGGCATAAATGGGAATTTGGTGAACGAAAGTCTGGATTACGCCGTAATGTCTAAATTTCTTGCGGTGCCCTTGTATGATCCGGTTCAAAAATATACAGCAGGATTGATGGAAAGAGGCAGTTTTCCCGGTCGGGTTTTGGGTGAGGTAAACCAAGAAAGCATGGAACTATTAGTTTCGTGTATGGAACGGATAGATTATATTATGGTTTCACCTGAGCTCTCCAAAAAATGTAAGGATGCACAAGTCCACAACGGACCGGAAAATTGGTTTTTGTCCGATCATTATCCTGTAAGTGCCACTTTTCATCTAAAAGATTGATTGGTAGGTTTTTCCGGGCAAAAATCAATGTCCAAAAATTTTAGGATGCAAGTTTCAATTCGTAATTTGCAGTCTCTACAAAAGATGGATGATTTCTCTCCCCAAGAAGGAATTGCTAAAGTTTTATTTAAAAGTTATTTAATCATGTCGGTTTTGGAAAAATTATCTTCTAAAGATGCAATTGCATTGGAGGAAAAATTCGGAGCGCACAACTATCATCCGCTACCTGTTGTTTTAAGTAGGGGAGAGGGAGTTTTTGTTTGGGATGTTGAAGGAAAAAGATACTACGACTTTTTGTCCGCCTATTCTGCGGTAAACCAAGGGCATTGTCACCCTAAAATTGTCAGTGCCATGATACAACAGGCACAAACGTTGACTTTGACTTCCAGGGCGTTTTACAATGATATGCTCGGGAAATTTGAGAAGTTGGCTGCGCAAACATTTGGTTACAATAAGTTACTGCCCATGAATACAGGGGCGGAAGCAGTGGAAACTGCTCTTAAAATTTGTAGAAAATGGGCATACGAGAAAAAAGGAGTTCCTGAAAACCAGGCGCAGATTATTGTTTGTGAGAATAATTTTCACGGACGAACCACCACTATCATCTCATTTTCCAATGATCCTATTGCCCGCAAAAACTATGGTCCCTTTACAGAAGGCTTTATAAAGATTGAATACGATAATCTAAACGCCTTGGAAGAGGTTTTGGAAAGCGATAAGAATATTGCGGGATTCCTTGTAGAGCCTATACAAGGAGAGGCTGGGGTATATGTGCCTTCTGAAGACTATCTTGCCAAGGCGCGGGAGCTTTGTAAAAAGCATAATGTCCTTTTTATTGCCGACGAGGTACAGACAGGAATAGCCCGTACAGGCAAATTATTGGCTACATGCGGCAATTGCAGCTGTCCTGACAGGCATTGCAGAGGGACGCCTGAGGTGAAACCGGATATTTTAATTTTGGGAAAGGCGCTTTCAGGAGGGGCTTATCCTATCTCCGGGGTATTGGCCAATGACGAAATCATGGAGGTTATAAAACCTGGTAGCCATGGTAGTACTTTTGGGGGTAACCCCGTGGCAGCAGCAGTGGGCATAGCGGCTCTTGAAGTAGTCAAAGAAGAAGGTCTTGCAGAAAACGCCTATCAATTGGGCGTGCTGTTCAGGGAAGAGCTCAATAAGTTTATACCCACCTGTAATATTGTAAATTCCGTAAGGGGTAAAGGATTGTTAAATGCCATCTTGATAAATGACACCGAAGATAGCTCAACCGCTTGGGATATTTGCTTGGCATTAAGGGATAACGGGCTTTTGGCAAAACCAACCCATGGAAATATTATTAGGTTCGCACCTCCATTGGTGATGAATAAAGAACAGCTATTGGAATGTGTTGGAATTATAATTAAAACGCTTAAGAAGTTTGAAAAATAGTGTTCTTCACCTTGAAAGAGATTGCCCGTTATTGATTTTATAGCGGGCTTTTTTTATTCTGGAGCCAAAAGGGTAAAAGGATAAAGATGAATATTCCTTAAAATGGTAAACAGGGTAATTATTATAAACAACACTATGGGAGTTTTGGGGTGATATATTAAATCTGGTAAGCTTTCTTTGCCCTTTAAGGGGGCGTAACTACGCACCCAATGGTAGGCAATCAATAAAAATGCAGGAATAAAGAGTAGGTTGTGTTTGGCAACACCCATTATATCCAAGTGGAGTAAATCGTGCAATGCCCTCTGACTTCCACAACCTGTACAGTAATAGCCTGTGGCGGTCAAAAATGGACATTGTGGAAAATGGTTGGAATTACTGGGGTTGTAGAAAAAATAAAGGAGTAGTATTCCAAGGAATACCACTCCCAATATGATCGCTACTACTATTTTTTTTCTATTAGAAATCACTACTGCTCATTAATCCTCCAAAAATGGCCAGGCCAAAAAATGCGATATATAAAAGCCAGAACAAGCCGGCTATAGCAATACCAACAATAGCCCATGTTTTTGCATTTTTGGAAGCTCTCTCTGCCTGTTCGTAATTGCCAAGGGCATAGGCCTCATTTACCTTGGCCGCATTTACTATACTTACTATACCGGGTATTAGGCAACAAAATACAGTGCTGATAATAGCTAAAACCAAATAGTTGTTCGGTTTGGGATGGGTTTGGTTGTTTTCCATAAAAATGCTTAATTAAATTGATGGGTTATAATTAAATCTATTGAAGGTTTTGAAAATAATCTTCCATTCTCTCCCTCATAAGTTCTTCGTTCTGTAATGCATCCCAACCAATAATAGAGATGATCCAAATAAAGAAGAAGATTACTAGAATATTCAAGACAATACCTATAATCGATAAGGTTTTCCCTAACTTAACATTGTTGTATCCTTCATACATACTGGGGTTTACTGCATAGAGGATAGTGGCCTTTTTTGCTAGAATAAGGCCGACGATACCGAATATCAATCCAATAATTCCATAGCAGCAGCAGGTAACTATTGAAATAATCCCGAAAACTAATATTAGTGTTGCGTTGGGTAATTTTTGTTGTTCCATAATTCTTTTTTAATGTATTAGGTGAACCATTTTGTAAATGTAACTTACAATGATGATTCCAGCGTTTAGGTATAAAAGATAGATTTTGATCTTGAAGGAATTTTTGATATCGAACAATAGTGAGGCACCAATAAAACCAACTAGAAATATAATGGTATAAATGGCCGGGTATATCTTTAAGGCATCTATAAAATTGCCTTCCAATAGATAGGAAATAGATCGTTGAATTCCGCAACCGGGACACTCAATGCCGAAAATCTGCTTGTTCATGCATGGGAGCATATAATTTTCCAGTTCCAAGAGAATTGCCATCAGGATTATTTAAAGTACTAATATAATTCTTTACCGAAAATTACTATTATTTTTGGGCAATGAAAACAAAACGGACTTTTTATTTGGTATTGATTATTGTAGGGGCTGCAATTGCGGGGTTGGGAGACCGTATTATGCATGAGGAATATGCTTTGAGTATTGGAATTGTGCTTTTAATGTTCGGTTTGTACAAGACCACACAATTGTGGAGTATAGATCAGTATGCGGATGAGGACAAAGACAAAGAAAAGAACTAATGGGTTTTAAGGTAGGAGATAAAGTTGAAGCCATCGATGATATTGTTCAAGGGGTTGTTATAAAAGTAAATGATGGGCAAATTACAGTGGAAAGTAATGACGGGTTCTTATTGAAATATACGGCAGCTGAATTATTGAAAGTTAGCGGCTCCAATGCTATTAAAGTATCCAATTATGAGGTAGCTAAAATAAAGGCGGAGAAAGAAGTGCCAAAGAATAGGCATAGCAAGAAATTAAGAAGCAAGGAGCGGTATGCTCCACAAATGGAAGTTGATCTGCATATAGATAAGTTAACACCCTCTACAAAAGGAATGACCAATTTTGAAATGTTGAACCTTCAACTCGATACGGCCAAACGTCAACTGGATTTCGCTATTCGTAAAAAGATACAAAAGGTTGTATTTATTCACGGTGTTGGGGAAGGTATATTAAAGGAAGAGCTATATTTTCTTTTTAAACGGTACGAAAATGCAAAGTATTATGATGCCGACTACCAGAAATATGGCCTAGGGGCCACAGAAGTATATTTTTTTCAGAACACCCAATAATCAATTGGTTGTCACCGTTCCAAAATCATTGATACTTAAATCGGTTATCCGCTGATTGTTGGAAGCATTGATAAAAGTAATCTCGCTAAGCCTTATTGTGTGTTCGTAAGAAGTGCTTTCTCCATCAACTATTGCCGTAGTGGTTATTAGTACAGAACCACTTTGAGCCTCTATTTCTTCAATTACCGTGGGTTCCGTTACTGGGATAACATCGCAAAAATAATCACTGGATACATCATCGGAAAAATCACGATAGGTGAGGGTGGTACTGGTGGAGATAGGGTATTCAACCTCTCCGTCCGATGCTTCATTCTTAAGTGTTCCACTTGCTAAGGTGAGAATTAGAGCCTCGTTGCCGTTAATTTTAAAGAATAAAGTGGTGCTGGTCGTAACTGTAGTGTCACAGTAATCTATGTCAATATCGTCAAAGTCTATAGTTTCTATGGTTAAATCCCCATCATCGCATGAGAAAAGGATTAAGCACAAAAGGAAAGTCAAGAGATTTTTCATGCCTCAAATTTAATCGAAATATAGGTTATAATCCTAGAGGTTTATAAGCATTTTACAGGAAATTAACTTTATTTCAAGTAATTTTGGCGAACTCTCCTGGAGTTGGGAAAGTTTTTAATTTGATTTATTTTTTAATGAAAAAGGTTTATTTGGATAGTGCCGCAACCACTCAGGTTAGACCCGAAGTCATCTCAAAAATGCAAGATGCCTTGGCAAGCTGCTATGGTAATCCATCTTCTTCCCATGGTTTTGGAAGGACAGCTAAAACGGCTATTGAAAAAACAAGAAAAACCATAGCCAAGTACTTAAATGCCCATCCAGCGGAGATAATCTTTACTTCTGGAGGTACCGAGGCGGACAATATGATTCTAAGGTGCAGTGTCAGGGATCTTGGGATAAAAACCTTGATTACCTCCAAAATAGAACATCATGCCGTATTGCATACGGCTGAGGCGCTGGCCCAGGAATATGGTATAGATCTCCAGTATGTAGATTTGGATAGCTATGGAAATCCGGATCTTGCCCATTTGGAGTCACTGCTGAAGAGGGATGCCAGTAAGAAACTGGTGAGTTTGATGCATGTGAACAATGAAATAGGAAATATTACGGATATAGCCGCTGTTGGTAAACTTTGTATAGAAAACGATGCCTTATTTCATTCCGATACGGTACAGTCTATTGGACATTTCCCATGGGATGTGCAGAAAACCAATGCTCATTTCCTGACCGCCGCGGCACATAAATTTCATGGTCCCAAGGGGGTAGGATTTGCTTATATTAAAAGAAATGCTGGTCTAAAACCCTTGATTTTTGGGGGATCGCAGGAGCGTGGCTTTAGAGCAGGAACTGAACCGTTTCACAATATTGTGGGTTTGGAAGAGGCCTTTAAAGCGGCTTATGACCACTTGGAAGAGGAAAGGAATTATGTGACGGAGCTAAAAAGATATTTTATAGAAAAATTATCCAATGCAATTCCCGATGTAGCCTTTAATGGTCTTTCCGGGGACATGGAGGGAGGTACCTATACCCTTGTGAATACGCGTCTCCCTTTTGATTCTGAAAAGGCGTTGATGTTGTTGTTTCATTTGGATCTAAAGGGTATAGCCTGTTCCAAAGGCAGTGCCTGTCAGTCCGGTAGCGATATCGGTTCGCACGTTCTTACGGAAATACTTTCCCCTGAAGACATGGAAAAGCCTTCTTTGAGATTTTCGTTCTCAAAATATAATACGAAAGAAGAATTGGATTATGTGGTTGAGGTACTAAAGGAATTTGGTTCCAATTAGTTCTTTTTTCTATCTCGTGGGCGTTCCCTGTCGTAAGGGAATTTTCTGGAAGCCAGTTTCATCATCAGGTCTATGAGGTCTGTAGTGTTCTTTCCCGATTTCTTATTGATTTGTTTTTCGTATTTCCAGAGCAATTTGCCAGTTATGCCGTCACTTATTTTTACCCCAATTCGGCCGTAATTGGCATCGCCGTTAATATAATCTAGAAGGCTAAATTCTGTAGGGACTCCTTTGGATAGAAGTACGTTTAAGTCCAAAGTACCACTTATAATGCCATCAACTTCTAAAATTTGAGCTAGTTCTTTTACGCTGTAAACATCAATATTGTCGTACGAAATACCATTTTGTTTTAAGATGGCATTGGTATTTTTTATATTCTGGAATTCTACGGAAAATTTCTTTTTCTTTTTTCTTTTAGAGAAATAAGTTTCTAGTGCATCCTGTACGGCGTAGCCTTCCTTCTCCTCCAAATCTTTTAATTCAGCACTGGATATTTCATCTTTCAACTCCAAATTGGTCAAGAATGGGATTATGGCCAAATTAGTATGGTCTTGGCTCAATTCATCGAACTTTTCACTTTCATAAATGTTCTTTTGAGCGGATACACCTAGGCAACTAAGGGTAAAAATAATTATAAGAATATTTTTCATCTAATGCTATTTGTTCTTTTTACACAGCACAGTCTCTGTTGATACTTCCAGGGGGCTTAAAAATGTTATTGCCCCATGTGCTTGTCCATTTTACGGTTAAAACTTATTTTCAGTACTAAAAACGCATCTCAATTTTAATATTTAAGATACGGCCGGTCATAAAATTGGGTACGGCAAATTGTTGTTCGTTTAACAAATCCCTTACCCATGTGTTGGTTATGGAATTTTGATTGTTAAATAAATTAAATATTTCAAAGCCGCCACTCAGATCCTTAAAAACACGTAAAAACGCATTTTTGTCATTGGATTTATTGGCTCCCACAAAAATATAGGAAATTCCTAAATCTGCACGCTTATAATCCCTTAATCTATTTTGATAAAGGTAGGGGTCGGTATAGCTAGGTGAGCCTCCGGGCAGTCCTGTATTATAAACTAGGTTTAAGTACATTTTAAGGTCCGGTACCTCTGGCATGTAGTCCTGAAAGAGAATGCCTACTTTTAAACGCTGATCTGTGGGCCTCGAAATATATCCCCGGTCATTAATGTTCTCCTCTGTTTTAAGGTAGCCTAAACTAAACCATGACTCCGTACCGGGAACAAAGGCGCCGTTTAATCTTAATTCTGCCCCGTAAGCGTAAGCTTTTGCATTGTTTAGGGCTGCATATCTTATACGGACATCTTCCAAGGTATATGGATTTACATGGGTCATTTTTTTCCAATAGGCCTCACCGATCAGCGTAAACGGTCTTTGCCATAATTTAAAACTGTATTGGTTTCCATATACAATATGATAGGATTTTTGGGCCTCCACCTCAGGATGAACAATACCATTGTTATCCCTTAATTCCCGGTATAATGGCGGCTGTTGGTAGACTCCCCCGGAGAGTCTGAACAGCATATCTTTTTTCCAATTTGGCTTAATGGAAAATTGGGCCCTGGGACTAAATATGGTATGTCCGCTACTTTTAAGATTTTTGCCATTCACGACCCAATGGCTGGCTCTGGCTCCTATATTATAATAAATGTTATGGTCGTTCCATTGTGTTCTATGGCTGTATTGCGCAAATCCGGAGAGTCTATTGGTGTTTACCGAATTCCTGGCAAAAATACCCTCGTAAGGCACCAAGGGCGCTTCAAAGGGTGTTTCGGGTTCATTGCGATTATAACCAGAATTTGGAGGCCGTACCATATATCCCAGAGAGTCTAAGAATTCGGATTCCCTAATTTGGTCCCTAATATCGGTATGCTCGTATTTAAGCCCCCATGAAATAGCCTTCCCAACTTTGGAGTGGATGCCTTTATGTTCCAAATTGAAGATTTTAGCATCCAGATCATTTCTGGCCCGATTGTATTGTGTGGCCAATCCGTTTATAGGGGTAGGCTCCCCTAAAATATCGTCTTCAAGACCTGCATTTAACTCACTAAGCCGGTATTGGGATATTACATCGGAATATTCTTGCTCCCTATTAAAATACAGGGAGGAAATAAGTTTTAAAGTGGTTTTGTCATTTAATTGGTATTCCGCTTTCAGCGCGTTTAGGTTGGTCCTGTACTGGTTTTTTTCGCTTCCGGAGTAATAGACCGTTAAAGTCTTTATATCATTCAGGGTCCCAAAATTGGTCTGCCTGGTAAAGGGTTGGTTTCTATAATTGTTGATAGAAATATTTCCTAGATAGCTGATTCTAAATTTGTTGGAAAATATGTAGGTAGTAAATTGTTGAATATCAAAAAAAGAGGGGTCGTAGTTGCCATTGGTGTTCTGGCTATTTACAAGGAGGCTGTTGTCCCGAGACCTGATGCTGGTTAAGGAAGATAATTTCTTGTTTTTGGATACGCTTTCCAAAGTTGTCGAAGTCCCAAGACGGGTCGCATTTATTTTAAGTCCAAAGGAAACAGGTGTTTTATAAGTGATATCCAAAACAGAGGAAAGTTTGTCCCCATATTTGGCTTGAAAACCTCCTGCGGAAAATTGCAAGTTTCCCACCATGTCACTATTTATAAAACTTAGGCCTTCCTGTTGTCCGGAGCGTATTAGAAAGGGCCTATAAATCTCTATGTCATTGACATACACCAAGTTTTCGTCAAAATTGCCCCCCCTTACCATGTACTGGGTACTGAGCTCATTGTTGGAGGATACCCCTGGCAAAAGCTTTAAGATGTTCTCCACCCCCGAATTAGGTCCTGGAATATTTCGCACAATATCTGATGAAATAGTTGTAATACCCTCGGCGTACCTACTGCCTACAGGGGTTACAACAACCTCGGCAATAAGTATTGCCTCATTTTTTAGAACAGGGTTGAATTCATAATTCTCATTGGTATTCAGAATTAGGTCTTTGAGAATTAGCCTTTCGTTCCCCAAATGGGAAAAAGTTATTGTTGTTTCCTGGTCCGCTATTATTTCCAAAATATAAAACCCGTTCACATCGGAAAAAGTTCCTTGGTTTTTGGATGCAATATTAACATTGGGCAAAGGGGTTTGGTTTTCGTCAAAAACCACACCGGTTATGGTAGCCGTTTGTGCCTTTAGAACGGTTGCCGAGGATGTTAAAACGACAAGGAAAAATAGTTTAAAAAGTCTCAATGTTTCATTTTCTGTAAAAAGTACTTGTGAAAGTACTGCTATTACCAACATTATCGGTAACCACTACTTTCAAATCACATTGTTTTTTATCCAATATAAGGTCATCAAAATTATAGGTGATGGTATTTGTCTTTGGCTCATATTCCAGAAGTATCCATTCACCATTGAGGGTTGCATTGTAGGTGTCTATTCCACTCAGGTCGTCCGTAATTTTTAAGCTTAAATAACTGTAGTTGGTAAGCCACTGTTTGTCTTTGAAATTTTTAGGTCTAATTTGCGGAGCCACAGTGTCTTTTGCCAAGGTATAGGTGCCAAGGTCCCTGGTTCTTGTTGTAAAGGTAGTGCCCCGTTTATAGGTAGAGGCGTAATTTGCAGTTCTATTATTGTCCAATCGTCCAATGTACATTTGTTTCCTTTCCTCTTCCGAATATTTTGAAACATCAAAGGTTATTGTAAAGTTTCTATGAGCGGGTACCTTACTATTGTGAATTGTAACGGTATCCTTTCCTTTTTTTAGATCTATATAAAAGTTGTCGTAAAACGTATTGGCCGGGAAGTATACTTTTGCTGCGCCCAAATCAAAATTGTTAGGTTTTTTGGCAATAATATAGTTGTCCGTTTTCTCTTCTATTTTAGGAATTTTAATTTCTTCAAGTTTTCCTTCCACAGGTATAACCAATTTGGTAAGATTTCCGGCAAGATCATAAATATGAATTTCCACATTATAGGATAAACCTTCACTAACCTCTATTTTTCCATTATTATAAATGGTCTTGTATATACCCAAAAGATTGCTTTCGTCCTTAAAACACTTTTGAATCCTTTCCCTGTAAGTACTGTAATGGTTGTAATCTATCAAGGTGTTTATGTATCTGCTTTCTGTAAATGAAAATGTTTCAAAATTAAATTCGGTGTATAATTTTCCGTTCACTATTTGTTTCACGGAATAAACCCCGTTTTGGTTGGCAGCAAGGTCTTGGCGGTCAAATGCATTTATTCCGAACCCAATGGTGCCAAGCGCAGTTACCTTGTCGGCAAGATAGGTGCCATCACTTTGTCTATGATATTTTAGTTTTATTTTTTCCTGACTTTGATTTACCTGAGCGTTCTCCGAAAGTGGATAGGCATAAACATTCAACAAAGTAGGGTCTGTAGCATCCCGTACCTCAATTCCATGTAAAAGTGGATTCGTCGGCATTTCGGAGGCACTGTTTCTAATTTCGAAATGTAGGTGGGGTCCGGCAGATCCACCTGTATTTCCTGTGAAGGCGATAAGATCACCTTTCTGAACCTTAAGCTCTGAAAATTCAGGAAAAATCTCCACTTCAAAAGATTTTTTTTGGTATTGGATCTTCTTTACGTAGGCTTCTATTTCAGGAGAAAACTTTTGAAGATGTCCGTAGACAGAAGTGTAGCCATTGGGATGGGCAATATAAAGTCCTTTTCCATAGCCCCATTCCGAAACTTTTATTCGTGTAACCGTACCCTCACCTATAGCGTAGACCGGTAATCCCTGTCTCTGTTGCGTTTTAATATCGATCCCTGCGTGAAAATGGTTGGAGCGCAATTCCCCAAATGTTCCAGATAGAACTATTGGAATATCCAAGGGAGAGCGGAAAAAATCCTTTGGATATGGAGCTTGCCCATAAAACATTGAGGTAAAAAGAAAAAATCCTAAGAAAAAGCCTTTCATATATGTGATAATTGGTACGAAAGTAATTAATACCGTTCTAATTCAAAAAAAAGTCTGTGTTATATAATTTATAAAAAGGATCAATTATTTTTCTTAAATTGAGGTTGGAAATTTTACTTTGAGAATAAATGAAAAAAGAATTGCTAAGTATAAAGAGGTGTGTTAACTTTGTGTAAAATGCATTGATATTTGCAAATGAGTGAATTGGTAGATATTGTTGATTCTTTAGAAAATAAAATTAGTAAGTTGTTGCATAAGCTGGAGCTGTTGCATCATACCAATATAAAATTGGAAGAAGAATTGGTTGCTGTAAAAAATGATCATGAAGCTACAAGAGTTTCGGTGAATGAATGGCAGGAAAAATACAATTCACTAAAATTGGCAAGTTCTATGCTGGGCAGTGATACGAATAAGACCGAAGCTAAGCTTAAAATAAACACATTGATTAGGGAGTTGGACCATTGCATTGCCCAACTTTCAGAATAGTGTAAATAAACAATATGGCAGAGAAGCTCAAAATTAAGCTTTCTATAGCAGATAGGGTATATCCCTTAACGATTGATCCTTTACAGGAGGAGGGCTTAAGAAAGGCCGCTAAGAATATAGAACAGCTGGCAAAGAAATTTGAGCAAAACTATGCCGTAAGGGATAAACAAGATGTGCTGGCCATGTGCGCACTTCAGTTTGCCTCTAAGATTGAGCAAAAAGGAATAGACCATTCAGAAGGTGTAAAAGAAGCCGCAGAGCGACTAAAAGCACTGAATATGTTGGTTAGTTCCAAGCTAGGGATGAAATAACGTTCTTTAAAATAAATATAGTTACTGCCCACATTGGTAATTAATTTTTGACAAACTCAACACTAATTTGTTTGAAAAGGGTGAGTTTAGATTGTAAAAGCAGGCCTTACTTGTATAAGGATCCTTGAGCAGTCTGGTAGCCCTAAACCTGTTTATCGGGGTTTGTACAAAACTTCCATCAATGTGGGCTTTTTTTATAAATAATTTTCAAAATAAATATGGATAGTATAGCAATAATAATAGGATTGGTTGGATTGGGAATTGGATTTGCCATTGCGAAGTTTATGGAAAAGGGCAAGGCTTCCAAAACCATAGCCAGCGCAAAAAAAGAGGCGGCCAATATAATTAAGGAAGCCAACATTGAAGGCGAAAATATTAAGAAGGATAAAATATTTCAGGCTAAGGAAAAGTTCTTGGAACTAAAGGCGGAGCACGAGAAGGTTATTATCAATAAGGACAAGAAAATTTCAGAAGCAGAAAAGCGAACAAGGGATAAGGAATCCCAGGTCAGTAGTGAACTTGCAAAAGGTAAGAAATTAGGGGAGCAGTTAGAAAATAAGCTGAAGGAGGTAGATTATAAGAGTGAATTCTTGGAAAAGAAACAATCCGAGCTCGAAAAACTTCACAAAAGCCAGGTACAACAGTTGGAGGTAATTTCCGGTCTGTCTGCCGAGGAAGCCAAATCACAATTGTTGGAGTCCCTTAAGGATACGGCTAAATCGGATGCTATGGCCTACATTCAAACTACTGTGGAAGAAGCAAAGCTTACCGCACAACAAGAAGCCAAGAAAATCATTATCAATACCATTCAGCGAATCGGCACCGAAGAGGCAGTGGAAAATTGTGTTTCCGTCTTTAATTTGGAATCCGATGATGTAAAAGGAAGGATTATAGGACGTGAAGGACGAAATATTAGGGCATTGGAAGCGGCTACAGGGGTTGAAATAATAGTGGACGATACTCCAGAGGCCATTATTCTTTCCTGTTTCGATTCTGTTCGGCGAGAGGTTGCACGTTTGTCATTGCACAAACTGGTGACAGATGGTAGGATTCACCCTGCCCGAATTGAGGAAATTGTTAAAAAGACAGAGAAACAGATAGAGGAGGAAATTGTTGAAATTGGTAAGCGCACGGTGATCGATTTAGGAATCCACGGCCTGCATCCAGAACTGATCAAGGCGGTGGGTAGAATGAAATATCGTTCTTCCTATGGACAGAACCTTTTACAGCACTCCAGAGAAGTTGCCAAATTATGTGGTGTTATGGCGGCCGAGTTGGGAATAAATCCAAAACTGGCAAAACGTGCCGGTCTATTACATGATATTGGGAAGGTTCCTAATACCGAGGCAGAGGTTGAAACGCCACATGCCATTCTTGGTATGCAATGGGCCGAAAAATTTGGTGAGAAACCTGATGTGTGCAATGCCATTGGTGCCCACCATGATGAAATTGAAATGAAAACACTTATTGCGCCAATAGTCCAAGTGTGTGATGCCATTAGTGGGGCAAGACCAGGAGCAAGAAGACAGGTGTTGGATTCTTACATTCAGCGTTTAAAGGATTTGGAAGATATCGCCTTCGGATTTGGTGGAGTGCAAAAGGCATACGCTATTCAGGCAGGAAGGGAATTAAGGGTTATTGTAGAAAGTGAAAAAGTGAGCGATGACAAAGCTGCCGAACTTTCTTTTGAAATTTCCCAAAAAATTCAAACGGACATGACCTATCCTGGTCAGGTGAAAGTTACTGTCATCAGGGAGACTAGAGCGGTAAACGTGGCCAAGTAATATATACTAATTTTATAAAAGCCTGCCCAATAAATGGACTTTACATTTATTGGGCAGGCTTTTTTTTTGTTGTACTAGTTCGGATTTAAATAATGGTATTATGTTGTTTGGTAGCTTTAGCTTTGCTTCCCTAATCCTCTTTATAAGGTCTGCTGATGGTCTTGTTTTTGTACATGTCCAATTCCCTCAGACCTGTTTCGGTCCATTCATCCCAATAGGATTGTTTTGATAGATCACTATACACTGCCGTATCATAAGTGTCCTGTTTTAATTGAAGCTCTTTATTTACTTCATTCCCTATGAGCTCCACTTTCTTTACCAGATCCTTAAAACTCTTAACCTCATGATGTAGTCTTTGGATAAACTTCCTGGCGTAGAGTTCCGTAATGTCAAAATGCAATTGTTCGTGATTTAACACTAGGGCTTGGTTTTTATTATCTTTAAAGTAGGATAGCTCGCAATTGAAATAGGTATCTACTTCCACAATAACCATGTTTTTCTCTGATTTTACGCTGGTTGTATAGCCAAAATAGGTATTTGTGGCTGCAACAAAGGGTTTGCCCTTGGACGACCCCTTAAAATCTGTCACTTTAAGTTTTCTATTGGTATTCCAAATAATTTCCTTTTCAAAGGCTTCTGGATTGGGAACGGAATAGATATTTCCCCTAATTCTATGGCAAGGATTTAAAAGGGTGTTAGGTAGCTTGTGTCTTGTGATAAATATTAAATTACCGCCAATTTCTTTCGCTTCCTTTTCTGCCGCCCGTTTAACTTGTCGAAGGTTGCAGTCCCCGTTAAAGCCATTGTGTTTGGTAGCTATAGTGCCAATAAGTAGGGAATCGCTGAGGTTTGGATCCTTTTTGGTAATAACAAATACTAAATTTGGTTCCGGTAATTGGTCGGTAGGGGGGCTAGCGGTTTCTTTTACAATTATTCTAGGCGTACCACAGCTTGTTAGGGAAGTAACAAACCATAAAACCATCATTACACTAACCCTATTTTTACTAATGTGCTTTTATTTTAAAATTGTTTTGATTGAAGTCTATTCCTCGTCCTCAGAGGACTCTTCTTCAATTTCCGCTTCTTCGGCCTCTTTTATCAAATTATTTTCCAGAATGTTCAACTTTTTTAATTTGGCCTTCCATGTGGCCAATGATTCCTTGTGGTTGTTTATGTTTTTAATTACTTCTTTTACCAAAGGATTATCCTCGGAAGCATTGGAAAAGAATTGAAGATTGTTTTCCAATTGCCTAATTTCACTCTTGCTTTCGTCTATTTTTCTTCTGATAAAGGTACGTTCGTTAGAGATGGCGTAGTCGTTGTCGTTGTTGGCCAGCTGCTGAATCTTGTTACCGTATTTCAGTAGCTCTGCTTCCTGTCTGTTGATATCCAATTTTTTGAATAGGGCATCAAGAATTTTGTTAAACTTGGCATTTATGCTCTTCTTGTTGAAGGGCACCCTGCCAGCTTCTTTCCATTCGGCAATAAACTCTTTGATAGCTGCTAAATCTTTACTCTTATCCCCACTTAGTTGGAAACTCTTTAAATTTTCCAGACATGCATTTTTCTTGTCAAAATTCTCTATCTCTTCCTTGTGGGCTTCATTTTTTAAGGCGTGTAAACGATCAAAATAATGGTTGCATGCAGTTTTGAACTCCTTCCATATTTTATCGGAGTATTTTCTGGGCACATGTCCTATTTTTTTCCATTCGTTCTGAATTCTTTTCATCTCCTGGGTGGTAGTATCCCATTCATCACTATCCTTTAAGGAGACTGCAAGCTCCAACAATGCCCTTTTTTTATCGAGATTGACCTGCTGGTCTTTCTTTAAATTTTTGTAGTAATTGTTTTTGTTTCTATTGAACTCACGCACAGCATCCTTAAAACTTGCCCAAGTCTTCTCATTTACTTTCTGAGGTACTTTCCCAGCTTTAAAGAAAGAATCTCGCAATTTTTCAACTTCCCTTATTTGTTGTTGCAACTCTTTGTGACTTGAGGCAATATGGGCGGCTATCGAGCTTATGGAACCTATAATTTCGTTTTTCTTTTCCAGGTTTTGCTCGTAGACTTTTTCTAGGTCTTTATAGTAATCCTGTCGTCTTTGGTGCAGCAATTTGGTAGCATTGCTAAACCGGTCCCAAATCTCTTCCCTGTGCTCTTTGCCAACGGGACCAATATCTTCTTTCCAGATTTTATGCAGGGTCTGAAGTTCTTGAAATGCCTTGTTTAAATCCTCCATTTGGACCAACTCTTCAGCCCGCACCACGATCTTTAGTTTTTCCTCATAATTGTGCTTAAAATCCAGATCCCTTAATTCCCTGTTTAAGTGTAGGAAGTCGTAAAATATTTCAATGTGATGGTGGTATGTTCGCCAAACATCATTGTAATTGGCGCGTGGTATTGGGCCGGCATTTTTCCACCGTTCCTGTAGATCTTTGAAATTCTTATAAGTGGTATTGATATCCTCTTCAACGTTAACCAAAGCCTTGAGTTCGTTGATGATTTCCAGTCTTTGGGCAAGATTGGATTTAAGTCCCTGTTCCAGGTTTTTGTAATAGCTATTTCTCTTTTCCCGATAATCTGAATATACCTCGTTAAACTGTCTTTTGGCAACGGAATTGTATCGGAAATCTATTTCGTTACCACCGCTATTTATGAAGTCTTCCTTCTTTTCGTCTATAAATTCCTGAAACTTTTGATCGAACTCATATTTAATTCCATCAACATGCTTTTTAATAGCCTGTACTTTTTCGTTCCTTACCAATCGCTGTAGTTCACCTACCAAATTCTCCATGGACATAGCGTGGTAATCCGGCATGGGAATATGGTGTCGCTGATGGTTGTCAGAATCTTCGGCATCCTCTGCATTGGATTCATCTATTTCCTCCAGAACATCTTCCTCTTTTTCCTCAGTTGTCCCGGTTGCCTTTTCATTGTTGGCAGAATCTTCCACGATATCTTCAGTGGTCTCGTTTTCTTCAATGGAAGCTACTTTTTCCGGAGCTTTTTGAGTTGAATTCTCTTCCAGCTTTTCCTCCTCCTTGGTTTCTGAATCGATAGATGTACCTTTATCATCCACCATTTCCTTGGTGTTAATTTCGGAATCTGTTTCATTGGTCTCAGGACTGGGAGCGGATTTTGTTTCAGTCTCGGCTTCCGAATTATTTATGGCTTCAGTATTTCCTGAGGTTTCCTCTGTGCCTACATTATTCTGTAGGTTGTCTTCTTTATCTTCTAACATTTTATGAATGTTTATAGCTTTCTAAATGTAATGTACGGAAATATAATTACATCCGTCTATATATCAAAGGTAATGAAACTTCTTTTTAAGGTTTTTTTGGAGAGGGGACTCCTGTGTTTTTTATGGTTTTAAGGGGCTTACTTGTTTTTTTACTAGGAATTCCATATCTCCCAAGATTTTTCTGCCTGAAATTGAAGCATATTGGAACCATTGCTTATTTTACCGCCTTGCTGCTCACCTGCCAGCAAAAATGCTGTTTTTTCCGGATTGTAGATAAGATCGAAAAGTAAATGTTGGTTGGTAATGAAGTTGTAAGGCAGGTCTGGTTTGTCGTTTATGTTGGGGTAAGTGCCTAAAGGAGTGCAATTAACAATGACCGTATGGTCCATCATCACGTCCTTGTTCAGATCTGTGTAATTGAGTTGTTTGTCCTTGGGGTTTCTAGAGACAAAAATATAGGATATCCCTAATTTATTAAGTACATACGCCACTGCCTTGGAAGCACCACCGGTACCTAGGATAAGCGCTTTTTTATGGTGTTCCTTAAGATGGGGTTGTATGGATTTTTGAAAGCCATAGGCGTCTGTATTGAAGCCTACTGTTTGTTTTCCGTTTATCTTAATGGTATTCACAGCTCCAATGGCTTCGGCTTCCGCATCTATTTTCGATAAAAAGGGCATAATTTGTTCTTTGTAGGGAATAGTTACGTTAAAGCCTTGGATATTGCTGTTTTGTTCCCATAGGCCCTTAAACTGGTCAATATTCTCCAAATCAAAATTCTCGTATGAATGCCTTTCCAGTCCCATTTCAGAGAATTTTTTGGTAAAATATCCCCTTGAAAATGAATAGGAAATATTTTTTCCAATTAACCCAAATCTAATTTTATCTCTTTCTGTTTTTTCCATACCAGTCTAATCCTAATAAAATTAATATCCCAAAAAAAATAAAAAATATGGCCCACCAAGTCTCGGAAGATCCCAAATTTGGCAGGAATCTTTCATAATTCTTTATTATCGGGTTGTGGTTCGTATCCAAGAGCAAATTGCCATTGATATCCGTTTTAAATAAAGTGCGTTTCCAGGGCCATACCACTCCCAATGAGCCCGTAATAAAACCTATAATTACGGCTGTTGTTATATGTCTATAATGTTTTAGTACGAAAGTCAATAGATGGGAGAGGGTTACCAAGCCGGCAGCCGATCCCGCAGTAAATACTGCCAGTATTTTTAAGGTATTGAGCCGTGTTGGATTTTTAATAAAACTATAGTCGCCCGTTAAGACTTCCGAAAAGGTATCATAAAGGGCGTTTACGGAATCTACCAAAAGAAGCACATAATTACCCAGAAGGATCAATATAAAGGAACCGGATAGTCCAGGTAAGGTCATGCCGGAGACACTGATTATGCCACAGAAAAAGATAAATATCAAATTGTCGTTTTGAGTAGCAGGATTAAGGAAGCTTATGGATATACCTATGATTAATCCAATTATTCCTGCCGGAACGGTCTTTTTTCCCCAATGCCCAAAGTCCTTTCCTATATAGTAAATGGAGCCCAAAATCATCCCAAAAAAGGCAGACCACACATAGAGTTCATTTCTTTCCAAAAAATAATCCAAAATTTTGGAGACACTGAAATAACTTACCAGCATGCCAAAAATTAGCAGCGTTAAAAACTGCCCGTTGGTGTAGCGATAAAAACTTTTTAACCTTCCACTGATCAAAAGTCTAAAGGCTTTTCCGTTTACCTTTTGAAGGGAATAGATAAACTCTTCATAAAACCCGCCCACAAAAGCGACTATACCTCCTGATACGCCCGGAACTTTGTTGGCCGCACCCATAAATAAGCCCTTAATGACAAGGAAAAATTTATCCGTGAATGTTCTGGGGTTTCTCATTTGGGACTGTGCGTTTATTTTTTAGCGGCCAATTTTTCCAGTATAAAAATAAGGGAAAAACCAAGTAAAGCTAGCATAATCGCACTTATTAATTGAGGGTCTCCTTCGAAATTAAATGGGGAGATATTCTGATCTTTGATGGTAATTATTTTCTCTCCGAACATTTTAGTTTCCAAGACTTCCTTCCATGGCCATATTTTGTTTAATGAGCCTAAAATAAATCCGGTCAATAACGCCAAGGTCAGGTTCTTGTAATGTGTAAACATCCATTTTAGAAGTTTTGCAAAGCTCAGCAGTCCAAAAATGGCTCCTAGGCCAACAGTGATTACAATTTTAAGATCGCGCTCGTGCACTGCATCCAATACCGTTTTATAGGATCCCAGTAGCACTAGGATAAAAGCTCCGGATATCCCGGGTAGAATCATAGCACATATGGCCAGTGCCCCTGACAGGAACAAATAGGGGAGAGATCCCGAATTTTCGGAAGGGGGCAACTTTGTAACGTAAAAAGCTATGGCAGCTCCAATGATCAATATTAGTATTGCAGCCAAATTCCATTTTTTTATTTCCTTGCCCACCAATATAATACTGGCTACAACCAGGCCAAAGAAAAAGGACCATAGGGGAATGGGTTCGTTCTCCATTAACCAGCTAATGAGTTTGGCCAAGGAAAGGACACTTATACCGATGCCAAGAAGCAGGGCAAGTAGAAAATTACCGTTAAGTTTGGTCCAAAAAGCCTTTATGCCTTCCTTTCTTAATGTATTTAAAAGGGCTACGTTAACGTTGTTAATACTAGTGATAAGTTCTTCGTAAATTCCGGAGATAAAAGCAATGGTACCTCCCGACACACCCGGCACAACATCTGCTGCGCCCATGGCCATTCCCTTTAATAAAATAATGATGTAAGATAAAAGATTGCGATTTTCCATAAATGATAAAAAAACAAAAATAGTTTATTTATCTGGAAGCTTTTTTCACATCCTCAATTAAGTTTTGGGCCCACTCCGTGTTGAAGAATTGGGGAAATTCATCCTCAAATAAATGTAGTTGGTCAAGGTCTATTTTAAGGGCGTTGAGCAATCTGTATTGAGCTCTGGGGAAATCGCTTATTAGCAGATAAAATCCTGCCATTTTATACTGCATTTCACATCGCTGTGGATAAAATTCATGACCTTGTAGCAATATTTCTATGGCCGCATGAACGTCCAGGTTTTGTACTGCCACATCGGCCCAATGAAACCAAGTGTCAAATTCATAATTTCCTAGGTCTACTGCCTGCTGATAAGCATAATAGGCCTCGTCATTATTTTTTAAAGTGGCGTGGATCTTTCCACATTTTTTCCAGTACTTGGAATTTTCCCCATCAATATTTATGGCTTTATTGATGTAGTACAGTGCCTTTTTATAATCCTCCTGTCTAATGTAGTATTCCGTAATTGCCAACCATCCCTTATCCAACAACGGATCCTCATGAACCGTTCTGTAATAATAGGATTTGGCCAATTCATCATTCTTTAATTTTTCGTGACATCTGCCGATCCTTAAATAGGCGTGCGAGGTAGGGTCTTCAATAGCAATGGTGGTCTCATAATTTTCAATGGCCTCATTGTACTTGCCCATTTTTTCCAATACCTTGCCTTTTTCAAAATAAGCGCCAATAAAAGTGTCATCGGAAATAATGGCAAAGTCAAATGCGGTCAGCGCTTCCTTGTGCATTTTTTTGGTAAAATACATTTTGCCCAATTGATGCCAGGCTACTTCGCTATAAGGGTTACGTTCAAGATAATCATTTAAATATACAATGGCTCCGTCGTAATCTTCAAGAAATTCAAAACAATAGATAACATTGTAAAGTGATGAATAATCCTCTTCGTCATAGGATACGCACATCATGAAATTTTGTTTGGCGTCCTCAAAATTATCCATGAACAAATATTCCATCCCTAGTAAGGAATGGATGTCAAAACTGTCGTCGGTTAAATTCAATGCATGGGTCAAAAGAGAGACTGCCGCTTCGTGATTGTCTTTTTTGGAATAAATATTGGCCCTTTGAATGTATATTTCCTCATTATTGCTGTCTAATACCTGTAGCTCATCCAGCATCTTCTCTGCCAGCTCCAGATTATTTTCAAACACAAGGACTTCTATGGACAATAACTTAAGTTCTATACTGCCGGGATGCTGTTGTAGTCCAATTTTAATGGCTTTTTTGGCCAATGCAATTTTACCGTTATTGAGGTAGTGGTGAATAATATCTTGAAAATCTTCCGCGTCAAAGAAGTAGACATCATCTGTCTTAAGCATGGATTCAAACTTAGCAATTGGTTGCCCTGGTCTCTCGTTTGGTTCTAACGCCATAGGAACTTCTAATTATTCATTGGAACTAAAGTAGTCTTTTGAAACCCTTAATTCCGACAGATTTGGTCTATTATATTAACAAATTAGTTAACAATTTATTGTTTAAGGCCGTTCAATACCTCTAGAATTAGCGCACAGCCAAGGCTAATTTCCTGATTGTTAATGGTCAATGGCGGTGATATACGAATTGCATTTGGTTCAAAAAGTAGCCAAAATAATATTAGGCCTTTCTCGGCACATTTAAGGATTACCTCATTGGCCACTTCAGGTTTTTCCATTATTAAAGCCAACATCAATCCTTTACCTCGAATTTCCTTTATTAATGGGTGCTGCAAAAGTTTTCTAAAAAGTGCTTCCTTTTCCAAGGATTCCTGAATAAGCTTGCTTTCGGTTATTTCCTGCAGGGTTGCTAGACAGGCCGCAGCAATTACAGGATTGCCTCCAAAGGTGGTAATATGACCTAGTTTAGGGTTCTCTATTAGTGATTGCATCATGTGGTGGGAAGCTACAAATGCGCCTACCGGCATACCACCGGCCATTCCCTTTCCAATAACCAGAATATCCGGAACACAATCATAGTGCTCAAAAGCGAACAACTTTCCGGTGCGCCCAAATCCAGGTTGTATTTCATCAAGGATTAGCATGGCTCCCATAGCGGTACATCGTTCCCTTACCTTTTTTAAGTACCCGTTCTCCGGTAAAATAAAACCGGCTCCACCTTGAATGGTCTCCAAAACTACTCCCGCAGTTCTTTCCGTTATTTTTAATAAATCCTCTTCGGAATTAAAACGAATGAAACCAACATCTGGGATAAGTGGTCTAAAAGCACTTTTACGCTCTTCATAGCCCATAATGCTTAAACTTCCCATGGTATTTCCGTGGTAAGCATTCTTGGCTGATAAAATTTGACTTCTCCCTGTAAACCTTCTGGCCAATTTTAATGCCCCTTCAATGGCTTCCGTCCCGGAATTCACCAAATAGGTGGTTTCCAACGGTGCAGGGAGAAGGCTTGCCAGCAACTTGGTATAAGCAACGGCGGGTTCCTGAATGTATTCGCCATAGACCATTACGTGCATATATTTCTGTACTTGATCCTGAATGGCATTTACCACTCTTGGATGGCAATGTCCCAGGCTGAGCGCGGATACTCCGGCAACAAAATCGAGATGTGCCCTTCCTTTGGTGTCGTAAATATAACTTCCCTTGGCGTGTGAAATTTCCAAAGCCAAAGGGTGTGAAGAAGTTTGTGCCTGGTACTTAAAATAATCCTCTTTCATTTGTTCTATTTGTCAAGGATCCTTAAAATCCAGGTTTCATCCATGTAATTACCATTAAAATTGTCGTTGCGCGATTGGAGCGCTTCTTCCCAGGTGTTATAGCGCTCTAAATAGACATAGTGGTATTGGTTGAAATTTCGTAAAAAGTGTTGGGGTTTCAAACCTTTTTTAGTTAGGCTTTTCATGAATTTCTCATAATTTTCCTTCACCTCAAAAACGTTCGCTATTAAATAATAACCGGGATCCAGACCGTCCTCTTTGTCGCCCTCCTCGTAACGTACCTCTGTTTTTGATTCAGAAACGCTGGGTTTGGGCTCCTTTTTCTGTTGATCTTTTTTGGTTGGTTCCATTTTCTTCAAGGGATTGGGAGGCAATAACTTTGAAGAATTTATGGAATCCCGTTTCCTTTGATCCTCTTGGGCCTCCTCTGGCTCCACGTCCAAATCTATAGGGTTTTCCACTCCTCGAATGGTAACTAGTTTAATGTTGTTGTCGTCCTCATCAAAGATATCGTCCTTGCTAAGAATCCTTTCCTTTCCACGCCAAATAAAACCTTTCAATAGCCTACTGTTTTCAGGGAGTTCCTTTTCCGGGAAAATATCGCCATCAGGATTGGTAATAAAGGTAATATCCTCAATCTCATTATTGGCGAGGGTCATTCTAATGGCACTGCATATGGTCTTGTCTATTCCAATAAGTTCCTGATCATCATTGTACATGTAGTAGATCACCTCGGTGTTTTTTACAAGGTCGATAAGACTTAGTTTATTGTCTATAAATTTTCCGAATAGATCCTTGCCCTTCGCCTGATTGTAGCCTACTTTGCCCACCGTATCCAAAGAAACAATAAAGGCATTATTGATAACTTTTAAGGAATCCAATTTTTCCGTTTCCAGGTTGGAAAGTAAGTGGATACTGTCCCCGGTCATCTGATTTTCGCCGTTCCAAATAATCGGATTGGTAATTAATTCGGTAATACCAGTTTTTTGGTTGAAATGGATGGAATCGCACTTACCGCTTAAATCGGTCTTGTAGAATTTGGCATTCCTGAATGCCCTTAGGATACGTTGTTCCGGCTTGCCCGTAATCATTAGGGTATCACCGTGCATATATAGGGAATCCTGCTCTACCAGATTGATAGATACTGCCCTTTTGGTGGCAAAAACGGAATCCTTGGCCTTATATACTTCTGCATAGTGCGCCCTGATCAATCCATTGTTTATGGTGTCCCTTATGGTAATATTGTTCGTTGCGGAGGCAAATTCCGTTTTTTTGTCAAAATATAAGCTATCCCCTGTAATAATACGGTTATTATAGTCTATACGGGTATTCTTGATTCCGTATCCGTTTTCGATTTTAGTGTCATAGAACCCACGTTCACAGTACATTTTATAGGTTTCTCCGGTAATGGTGGATGGACCGTACAAATAGGCATTTTTGGACTCGGTATAATAATCCAACTGCTTTGAGACCAAATTGAATTCTGGGTTCACAAGGTTCACACTTTGCAAGAACTGGGATTTTTTAAGTTGTGTAAAGTAGCGCCCTATTTTACTGGTAAGCGTATTGGAGGAATCAACTACTGTTCCGTTATGTTCATAGAAAGCCTCTTGTTTTTCCCGGTCAAACCGCAAGGTGTCCGTGGTAAGCGTCATACTGGTATGGTTCAATACCACATTTTCCCAGGCCTTGGCAAGGTTTAGGTTGCCATCATAATCAATTTTGCCGCTGGTCAATTGTACGGAATCTCCCTGTTGCAATTTAATGTTCCCAATGGCCTTGAGTTTATTTTCTTTTTGATAATAGATGGCAATATCGCACCATAGATCCGCTCCTTCGTGTTCAAATTGCACTTGCCGATCATCCTTGCTAAAGATGGCTGCTCCGGGATATTGTTTTTCATCTTTGGTGAAGTTGGCCCCATAAACAATGTTTATTTGTTTAACCTCCGTCTTGGGCTCCTGGCCCCGGCCATTCCAACAAATGAATACAATAAATAAGAATAATATGGACTTAAGCAATGTTTAAAATTTTGGTCAAAAATAGTATATTTTGAGGGAGGATAATATAGTTTGGGATAGTTTTAGTAAAACCCCAATAACAAAAAAGCCATCTTTTAAGATGGCCTTTTTGTTATCGATATATGGTCTGGGTCCTATCTGGTCCTACCGAAACAATCTTAATGGGGACTTCCAGTTCTTTTTCCAAGAACTTTATGTAATCCATTAAGGTGTCCGGAAGTTCATCGGACTTGCTCATTTTGGTCAAATCCTTTGCCCAACCCTTCATTTCCGTGTATACCGGGGTCACATATTCCGGTTCTATGCTATAGGGTAAATGTTTAATTTGTTTTCCTTTATAGTTGTATGCCGTACAAACTTTTAGAGTTTTAAAACCACTAAGCACGTCCGCCTTCATCATCATCAATTCCGTAACCCCATTAATTTCAACGGCGTATTTAAGTGCTACCAGGTCTAACCATCCGCATCGTCTTGGTCTACCTGTGGTTGCGCCAAACTCGTTGCCGACCTTGCCCATGGTTGCACCGTCCTCATCAAAAAGTTCTGTAGGGAAAGGACCACTGCCCACACGGGTGGTATATGCTTTGAAAATACCCAATACGCTACCTATTTTATTTGGTGCCACTCCCAATCCTGTACATGCTCCCGCTGCCGTAGTATTGGATGAGGTTACAAAAGGATAGGTTCCAAAATCGATATCCAATAGGGATCCCTGTGCGCCTTCCGCCAATATTTTTTTACCTTCCCTCTGAGCATTGAAAATATACTCTTCGCTATCTATGAAGGTTAATTTTTTTAGTTCTTCTACCGCCATAAAGAAGTCGGCCTCCAATTCCTTTAGGTCATATTGAATCTCTACATTGTAAAAGCTGATCATGGCCTCGTGTTTGTTGGCCAGTATCCTGTATTTTTCTTTCCAGTCCGAGAATTCCAAATCGCCTACCCTCATTCCGTTCCTTCCGGTTTTGTCCATATAGGTCGGGCCAATACCTTTTAGAGTGGATCCAATTTTGGCCTTGCCTTTGGCGGTTTCCGAAGCGGCATCCAGTAACCGGTGGGTGGGCAGAATTAAGTGGGCCTTTCTAGAGATAAATAATTTTGATTTAATATCTAGATTGAACTTTTTAAGATTATCCAGCTCCTTTTTAAAGATAACTGGGTCTATTACCACCCCGTTGCCAACAATGTTCACCGCGGTTTTATGGAAAATTCCTGAAGGAATGGTATGTAAAACATGTTTTATACCATCAAATTCTAATGTGTGGCCAGCATTTGGTCCACCTTGGAAACGT
Organism: Arenibacter sp. S6351L; assembly: GCF_023016025.1. NCBI lineage: Bacteria > Pseudomonadati > Bacteroidota > Flavobacteriia > Flavobacteriales > Flavobacteriaceae > Arenibacter > Arenibacter sp. S6351L. The sequence continues at coordinate 43,533 of NZ_JALKBB010000009.1, forward strand.
GCAATTATGTCATAGTTTTTTGTTAAAACATCAACTATTTTCCCTTTTCCTTCATCTCCCCATTGGAGTCCTAGTAGTAAATCTACTGCCATTATTTATGTAATTGGATTAATTATTCGTGTTCTCTTCTTTATTTTTTGTTCCGTAAAAATAGAGCGAGTGAGTGTTGATCTTAATATTGAAAACTTCCTCAATGGTCTTTTTTATACTTTGAATACGTGGATCGCAAAATTCCATGACCTCACCGGTGTCCGTAAGGATTACATGATCGTGCTGCCTGTCAAAATAAGATTTTTCGTATTGGGCCTGATTTTTTCCAAATTGATGTTTTCTTACCAATTTGCACTCCAAGAGAAGCTCAATAGTGTTATACAGTGTGGCCCTGCTTACGCGATAATTCTTGTTTTTCATGGTGATATAGAGCGATTCTATATCAAAATGTTCTTCGCTGTCGTAGATTTCCTGTAAGATTGCGTAGCGCTCAGGTGTTTTTCTGTGACCATTTTCCTCCAGGAAAGTGGTGAAGACATTTTTAACTATTTCTTGATTCTTATTTTCGCCCATAGCATTTACCCAGCGTTAGGGTACAAATGTACAGTTAAAATTTAAATTCTGGATACTTTATCGATGCCGTTAATGCGCTTTAGATTATCTATAACTTTTTTAAGGATAGCATTGTTTTTTACAACAAGGGTGATTCTTCCCGAGAATGTTCCGCCATCCGTACTAAAATTAATATTCCTCATATTCACATGTAAGTTGCCAGAGATTACCTCGGTAATTTCACTTATCAAACCTATATTATCTATCCCCGTAAGCATTATTTCCACGGTAAATTCTTCTTGGGAAGAATCGATCCATTTGGCCGAGATGATTCTATAGGCATAGTTGGACTGCAGGGAAATCGCATTGGGACAGTTTTTCTTATGCACCTTAATTCCATCGTTTACACTAACAAATCCGAATACCTCGTCACCTGGTATGGGATTGCAACACTGGGATAATTTATACTCCAACTTGTCTTCTTCCTTTCCAAAGACAAGAGTGTCATATTTTGAGGTAATTTCTTCCTTGTGGATATCCTCCGGAACCGGGGTTCTCTTTATCTTATTTTTAAAGAAAGTAATGAACGCGTTACTATAGGAGGCCGCAAAATCCTTTAGCATCTGATTGTCAATGGCCCCTATGCCCACTCTATAGAACAGGTCCAAGCTGGTCTTGAGCTTAAAATAGACGACCAACTTATTTATGGTATCCTCGTTAAGGGTGATTTTCTGGGATTTTAATTTACGTCTAAGGACTTCTTTGCCCTCCATAGCCGTAGATTTCTTTTCTTCCCTTAAGGAGGATTTTATTTTAGACCTGGCCCTTGCCGTAGTAGCGTAATCCAACCAACTTTGACTGGGTTTGGCCGTGTCGGAGGTGAGAATGTCCACTTGGTCGCCACTTTGCAAGGTAGTATTTAAGGGAACCAGTTTGCCATTTACTTTGGCCCCACGGGTATGCATGCCCACTTCGGTATGTATATTGAAAGCAAAATCTAAAGGGGTGGCTCCTTTAGGTAGGGATTTTAATTCTCCTTTGGGCGTGAATACAAAAATCTCTTTGGAATAAAGGTTTAGTTTAAACTCTTCTACAAAATCAACCGCATTGGTATTTGCATTTTCCAGAGCTTCCTGTAGTTTGTTGAGCCACTCCTCAATTCCCTGTTCTTTTTGATTGCCGTGCTTGTATTTAAAATGCGCGGCATAGCCTTTTTCGGCTATTTCGTGCATTCTTTCACTGCGGATCTGAACTTCTACCCATTTGCCCTTTGGGCCCATTACAGTGATGTGTAAGGCTTCATAACCTGTAGATTTGGGAGAGGAAATCCAATCCCGTAAGCGAACAGGGTTAGGGGTGAAGTGATCGGTAACAATGGAATATATTTTCCAAGCCAAAAACTTTTCGTTGTGCCGGTCCGATTTGTATATGATCCGAATCGCAAATTTGTCATAAATCTCATCGAAGGATACATTCTGAACCTTCATTTTTCGGCGAATGGAGAATATAGATTTCATTCGGCCCTTAATGTAGTAATTGAGATTTTCTTTATCCAGCGAGTCGCTTATTACTCCGGAAAAAGCATCGATATAGGCCTGTTGTTCTTCTTTGGACTCTTCAATCTTACCTAAAATATCTTCGTAAACATCTGGTTCAGTGTATTTAAGACTAAGGTCTTCCAGTTCTGTTTTAATATTGTAGAGCCCTATTCTATGCGCTAATGGTGCGTATATGTACAGGGTTTCAGAGGCTATTTTCACTTGCTTATGCTCTGGCATGGAATCCATAGTGAGCATATTGTGATATCGGTCTGCTATCTTTATAATGATAACCCTTACATCGTCATTAAGGGTAAGGAGCATTTTTCTAAAATTTTCCGCCTGTTGGGAAATGTTCATATCCTTTTTCAGGTGGGCAATCTTAGTGAGTCCGTCTACGATCCGAGCAACGGTCTCGCCAAACAGGCGTTCTATGTCCGCTAGGGTGTATTCGGTATCCTCAACTACATCATGGAGTAGGGCAGATGCTATGGAAACCGCATCCAAACCCATTTCGGAAGCCACAATTTTTGCTACCGCTATGGGGTGGAAAACATATGCTTCTCCTGATTTCCTTCTTTGGTTTTTGTGGGCATCTACGGCAATATCAAAGGCAGAGCGTATCAATTTCTTATCCTCATCGGTAAGACTTTGATAGCTTATGCGCAGCAGTTCCTTATATTGCTTCGCTATTTCCTTGTTTTCTTTCTCTATTGCAGCTTCGGTCATCATAAATTAAAAATAGCACAAACTATGATAGTAGACAACAAAAATTATGCCTTTAAGTTTTGAATTCTGGACATCAAGGTTGGGTGTGAATAGTGCATAAAAACATAAGCAGGATGAGGTGTAAGATTACTTAGGCTGTTCTTGGATAATTTTTTCAAGGACGTAATCAGAGGTTTGGGGGCAAAAGTTTTTTTAGCAAAGTCATCTGCCTGATATTCAAATTTCCTGGACATGGCGTTCATGATCAATCCTGTTATTTCCGAAATAGGACTGTATAGGATTCCAAAACCTATAAGCGCTGCATGAAAACTAGGTTGCGAAACGCCAATAGCCAAAGATACCTCCGGATTATTTATAAAAATTGAAAGGATAAATAAGGTGAGACCGGTTAGTAAAATAGAGGCGGATAAATTGAAGATGATGTGTTTTCTTTTGTAATGTCCCACTTCATGTGCAAGCACCGCTACAATTTCGTCTTCTTCCAGGTCGTTGATCAAGGTATCATATAGGGTTATTCTCTTTTCTTTGCCAAATCCAGAAAAATAGGCATTGGCCTTGGTAGATCTTTTTGATCCATCTATCACAAATATATTCTTTAATTCAAATCCCACGTTTTTGGCGTAAGCTTCTATTTTGCTTTTTAAACTACCTTCTGCCAAGGGAGTTTGTTTGTTGAAAAGGGGCACGATCAGTTTACTATAAAACAGGTTCATGAAAAGTGAAAAAACGGCTATGAGAGCCCAGGCATAAATCCAAAAGTTGGTGCCCGCCCATTGAAAAAACCAAATGATCAATGACAGTATTCCTCCCCCGATGATCATCATCATAATCCAACCTTTAATTTTATCTGTCCAGAATAATTTTTTGCTACTCTTGTTAAAGCCAAATTTTTCCTCAATTACAAAGGTGTGGTAGTAAGAAAAGGGAGTTGTAACAATATCATTGCCTATCATAATTATTCCGAAAAAAATAAGTGCAATCAGAATAGGGTTGTCGCTAAAGCTCCTGGCAATGGTATCTATCCATTCAAATCCCCCAAAAATTAGAAAAATTAAGGTTAGGCTTAAGGAGAAGATAGAGCTTGCCATCCCAAAACGATAGTTGGTTTTCTTATACTCCTGTGATTTTCTGTATTCCTCTTGGTCGAAAACGTCGTTGAGTTCACTTGGTACAACATCCGTATAGCGTTTGGCATTTAAATATTCCAGCACAGTTTCAATTATAAACTGAATCAACAAAATGGCTATGATGATATAAAATAGGATGTTACTGTTCATTTAAAAAATTAATGGATTTCAATATTGTTTTATGTTGCAGTTTTGTGGATGCAGGTGTTTTCTTTATAATCCCCTTTGCCTCCTTGCCTCAAAGATAAGTATTGCTGCGGATACGGAGACGTTCATGGAGTCTATTTCTCCATGCATGGGAATTATAATATTTTGGGTTGCCTTGTTCAGCCATTGTTCGGATAGCCCGGTAGCCTCTGTTCCCACCACAATTGCCGTGCCTTTGGTAAAATCTATTTCTGTATATGGCTTGGAGGCACTTAGTGCTGCACAGTTGATGTTGATATTGCGACTAATTAAGAACTGGATAATTTCGGGTGTGGATCCCATAGCTATATTGGTAGTGAAAACACATCCAACACTCGAGCGGATTATATTTGGGTTGTATAGGTCGCTTTTCGGATTGGCTATAATTACGGCATCCAGGCCGGCAGCATCGGCGGTACGAAGGAGGGCGCCAATATTGCCTGGTTTTTCAGGGGCTTCCGCCACTAAAATAAGTGGACTGTCGTTCTTAAATTTTAAAGACTCCAGGGAATGCTCCCGGGCCACTGCTACGGCCAATATGCCCTCAGTGGTTTCCCTATGCGCCAATTTTTGAAATATATCCTTTGATATGGCAATTATTTCTGGTGTAGGTGAAATTCCATGTACTAATTCCATAATAGCCTCGCCGGTAACGAGCTCGGGATAGAAAAGAATAGTCTTTAAAGTATATTGTCCCTTAATTGCGAGCTGTAACTCTTTGATGCCTTCAATAACAAAAAGCCCATTTTTTTTTCGTTCACGGGATTTTTCCTTTAAAGATATTGTGCTCCTTACTAAGGGGTTATGGATACTGCTAATCTCTTTTATATAGCTCATTGGTGCAAAAATAATATATTATGTTAACTTAATTATAGTAATACGACCAATGGGGCAACTAAAATAAGTAAGATGAAATATGTAATTGTAATGGTGCTACTGGTTAGTACGCTATCCTGTAAAATGGAAAACAAAACAAAGGAAGCCGAAGTGGAAATGGCCGAACCTAGGACAGAATCAAGGGTTGATCTGGAACGATATCCAGAGCAGTTAATTAAGGTTTTTGAGGCTCATGGCGGGTTGGCGAATTGGAAAAACAAGAAGAGTTTGGTTTTTAAGCAAGGGGAAGAGCTTCATACCATTGATTTACAAACCAGAATGGATAGGGTGGACGGACCAGCTTATTCCCTTGGTTTTGACGGTGATAAGGTATGGTTGCTTAACGAAGAAAATGCGTTTAAGGGCGATCCAGTGTTTTATCACAACCTTAGGTCTTATTTTTTTAATATGCCTTTTGTTTTGGGGGATAAGGGTATTGTTTATGATGAAACGGAGGATTTGGTATATGAAGGGGTTAATTATCCCGGTATTGCAGTTCGATTCAATTCGGGAATAGGCACCTCTTATAAGGATGAGTATTTCTTACATTATGACCCCCAGACCTTTAAAATGGCTTGGCTTGGATATACAGTGAGTTATAGAAGTGGTGAACGTTCCGATAAAGTAAGTTGGATAGGTTATCACGATTGGACGGACGTAAATGGCCTAAAAGTTCCCAAAGAATTGACTTGGTACAGTTCCGAGGGGCGCACGATTAAAGAGCCGAGAAAACCGGTTGTTTTTGAAGCGATAGCGTTTAGCGGACAGGCTAAACCGATAAGTTTCTTTGCGAAGCCTGAAAATGGAATATTTGTAGAAGGGAAAGTACAAGAGTAGTACTCCTTATAAAGGAAAAGGGGCTAGAAACAAACTGTTTTCTAGCCCCTTTTTTTTAGTTTTTAAATCTTGGACTATTTTCCGTTATATTTTTCCATATATCTTTTCCACAATTCCGTTTGGTGTGTTTCCAATGAAATATCCCTTCCGTCAATAAAGGCCCTACTCAATTGGTTGGTCCTCATATCCAGCGCATCGCCTTCAGAAATAAATAGTGTGGCACTTTTACCTACTTCCAGCGTTCCATAGACCTCGTCTATTCCCAAAATTTTCGCCGGATTTTGTGTAATCATTTGGAGTGCTTTTTCACGGGAAAGTCCTTGTTGAACGAGCTGTCCGGCATAAAACGGCAGGTTTCTGTTTTGAAAATTTTTCGCGTCCGTGTTTTGCATAGCTACCAATAGTCCGCTATCGGATAGTATTTTGGGCAGTTTATAGGGAAGGTCATAGTCGTCATCTTCAGAAGACGGTAGGTTGTGGGGAGCCCTTACCAATACGGATATTTGATGCTGTTTTAAGAAATCGGTGATTTTATAGGAATGATATCCACCTACCAAAACAACTTCCTGGACTCCTAAATTTTTGGTATTGGTAATAGCATCCAATATTTCCTTTTCACCGTCGGCATAAACATAAAGCTTTTGTGTTCCGTTGAACAAGCCTTGGGTAGCAGCATATGCCGGATTAATTTCTGGTGCTTTACTTTTTCCATAGGCCAGGGCATTTTTAAAAAAGCTTACTATTTTCTCCTTTTCCTTGGTGTAATTTTCATTGGGTTTATGTCTACGGCCCTGGCCTTCGGTGGAAGGACCTAGTTTAAAGCTATTTGGCCACGATAGATGTATACCGTCATCCGCCTTTACCACTGCGTCTTCCCAGTTCCAAGCATCAAATTGCATAACGGATGAGGTTCCTGAAATGGTGCCTCCCTTAGGGGATATCTGTCCCAGGAGTACCCCATTTGGGCGCATACTTTCCACAACTTTGGATTCTGCATTATAGGCGATTAAGCTCCGTACATGGGGTATCAATTCCCCAATTTCATCCTTGTCATTGGAAGCTCTAACAGCGTCTACCTCTATCAGGCCCAAGGAGGCGCAGGTGACAATGAAACCAGGGTAAATGTGTTTTCCGTTGGCATTTATAATAGTTCCCTTTCTGGCAATTCTTGTTTTGGCATCCCCTACAAAGAAAATTTTTCCACCTTCGAACATGATAAGGGAGTTCTCTATAACTTCACCGTTACCCAAATGGGCTACAGCGCCTTCAATGCTTATGGCTTCCTTCTGTGCACTGGCGGGGGTTTGTTGTGCGGTTCCTTTAATGGTTAATGACAAAAGGACAAGTGCTATTGTGTTTCTTATATTGTTCATCTTAATTTTGATTTTAAAGGCTGTCACAGTGTAATTCCTCTTGGTTTTTTTTCTTCGGTTCCTGGGTAGGGCTGCCATTGTCCTTCTCTTTTAGCATAAGGTTGATAAGTAAGGCCTTTTCTTTTCTTATGGCTTCCCTTTGTTGTTTGTCCTTTTCCAGATCGAAGTATACAGCTCCTTCGATTATTGTTTTTTCCACCTTGGCATAAACGGATAGCGGGTTATTGCTCCAAAGTACCAGGTCCGCGTCTTTTCCTTCTTTGATACTTCCCACCCTATGGTCTATATGCAAAAGCTTGGCAGGGTTTATAGTGACCATTTTCCATGCCTCTAATTCTGTCATCCCGCCATATTTGACAGTTTTGGCAGCTTCCTGGTTTAATCGTCTGGACATTTCAGCGTCATCACTGTTTATGGCAACGGTAATGCCCTGACTTTGCATGATGGCTGCATTGTACGGAATGGCATCATTTACTTCGTATTTATAGGCCCACCAATCACTGAAGGTAGATGCCCCTACACCATGTTCTGCCATTTTATCGGCTACCTTGTAACCTTCCAATATGTGGGTAAATGTATTTACTTTAAAGTCGAATTTTTCCGCAACTTTCATGAGCATATTAATTTCGCTCTGAACATAGGAATGACAGCTTATAAAACGTTCCCCGTTAATTATTTCAGCTAAGGTTTCCATCTCTTCATCAAATCTGTAGGGCTGCCCACTTTTTTTCTTGATATCATATTCTTTTGCCCTTTGGAAATAATTGATAAATGTTTGTTCCACCCCCATCCTGGTCTGTGGAAATCTACTAAAACTGTTCCAATTGGATTGTTTTACATTTTCACCAAGGGCAAACTTTATAAATTTGGGAGAGTTGTTATAAATCATCCCATCCGCACCGGCACCCCATTTTAATTTTAGGATAGCCGATCGTCCGCCAATAGGATTGGCAGAACCGTGCAGAAGTTGGGCGGAGGTTACACCACCGGCCAAATCACGATAAATTCCAATGTGTTTCGGGTCTACCACATCCTCCATTTTTACCTCCGCAGAGGAATTCTGACCTGATTCATTAATGGACAAAGCGGCAATATGCGTATGTTCATCGATAATGCCGGCGGTAAGGTGTTTCCCCGTGGCGTCTACTATCGTAGCCCCGATGGATTTAAGGTCTTTCCCTATTTTGGCAATTTTACCGTTTTTAACAAGTACGTCTGTTTGTTCTAGAATACCCATATCCTCACTGGTCCAAACCGTGGCATTTTTGAACAGCATGGATTCTTGTTTGGGTTGCTGCGAATAGCCGTAACCAATATTGGGAAAAGCAATAGGTACTACTACTGGTGTTTCCTTGGCTCCATCTTTTTCCTTTTCGGAAAATGCTGAGGTCCTAGTGGCATTAAAAGTGGTTTCGGTACCATCGGGCAGCAAAAGCTTGCCTTCAAGGTTATCGGAACCGGAGGTTGCCATTGCAGATAATCTAAATGCCTGGTCACCTTCTTTGGTATTGAAGGAAAGGGTAAGCCAATGGTCTTCATAATTAATTTTGGAAGTCAATTTATCTTCTCCTTCCTTAATCTCGGCCTTGGGTTTGTCCAATTCTCCGGTAATTGATAATTGATACATTTTTTTTCCGGCCGCTAAATTGTAGTTACCACGGATATCCTTAAGTTCCTTGTTATTGATAATATGCTTCTGGCCCTGCACCCAATTTTCATAGAGAACACTTTCCTTGTCGAAAATGTCCCCGGAAGTGATTAAAAAATTAGCCTGACTACCGTTTTGTAAGGTGCCGATTATATTGGATTTGCCCAAGATCTGTGCGGGAATCGTGGTAAGTGCTTCCAAAGCTTTAGTTTTGGATAGGCCGTACTCAATAGCCTTTAATAAATTTTTTCTGAAAGAGGAGGTAGATTTCTGATCGTGAAGTGTAAGGCTAAAAGTGATGTTGTTTTCTTCAAGGACTTTAGGGTTTGTGGGTGCCTGGTTCCAAAAGCGCATATCCTCCAGGTTTACATATTCCGCCAAATATGGGTCGGAAACGTCATAGGGATCGGGAAAATTAATTGGAACGATCAAGGAGGCATTTGTGGCTTTTATTTCCGCTACGCTTTCAAATTCATTTCCTCCTGCAAGTATGGTATAATTGATATTGAACATATCCCCAATCTTATCCGCCCTTAATACATTGTCTTTGTCCTTGGCTTCAAATATCTGAACTAGTCCTTTGTTGGTGTTCAGAGCCTCTAAGGAAAGATCCTTGGTAGTTACATTCCCTTGGGCGTACCAATCTGCATCAAAGTACATTTGCCTCAATAATGCCAAGGTGCCCATTAAGGAAGTGGGATAGGCTTGCCGTTTGGCAACGCTTTTGGTCAATGAAAAGTATTGTGCCGATTTATCGGCCAGAACCCTATCCGAATCATTGCCTATATCGTTCAATGAAATAAGGGCACCGTTTCCACGGGCAATTCCATCCTGTATATGGGTATTTACAACCCCAAAACCGGCTTCCCGTAATTCTTCCGCTTTTTTGTTGTCATAGTTAAATTTGGAAATTGCATCGTTTTCCGGCATTATATGATCGTTCCAGTAATATCCTTCCCTTGAGGGTCCATACTGTGCAGAACGCCCCCCAGAAGTTGCTGGTTTGGGTTTCTCTACCCCAAAATTGGAATAGATATCAATGAATGAAGGGTAAATTGATTTTCCATTTAAGTCGATCAATATTGTGTTTTTTGGAAGTTGTACTGTTTTTCCTGCCTCTATTACTTTTCCCTTTTGAATAAGCAATGTACCCCTGTCCAATACCTTGTTTGGGGTTATATGGATCTTGGCATTAATGAATGCTGTAAAATTGTTATTTTCCGCTTTAACACCGTCATTTTTTGGAAAGTAGTCTTGGGCAGAAAGTGATAACCCGCAGAAAAGTGTAATAAGCACATAAAATTGTATTCTCATATTTCAATATGTTCTTTATTAAATGGGTTTAAAAATAATATATCCCATAAGAATATCAATATGTTTTAAACTTATTATGCCATAAAAATCAGTCTTGGATTTTGAAGATAAATAAAAAATTCTGCTAGGCATTGGCCATTTATACATAATGGAATGGCAAACCGTTATAGCTTGTCCACTAGATTGGGTTATCTCGGTAATAATTGATCAAAAGGGTCACTACGGCATTATAGCTTTTTATTCCGTCTTTTTGATTGTTGGCTTTTAGAAAAGTATTGAATATAGATTTAAAAACGGGCTCCATAGGATTTTCATGTGCTTCCCAAAATTCGGCCACTTCCTTATAATTCTTCTTTACTCCGGGATTAAGTTTGTTGTATTGTTGTTTAAACTCCTCCTGGTCCCGACTGGCAAGATCATTTAGACAATAACTTAGGGCATAAGCGTATGCCGAATATTTAAAATAAATATCTTCATTGCTAACCGTTGCCAAATAACCAATAAAATTGGTTTCATTTTCTGCGGAAAATCCTAATTGATGGCCTATCTCATGACCGCATATTACGGGGAATCTAAAATTCGGGAGTTCACTATTGGCCTGGGCTTCATTGGTAAACGGATTTAAATAGCCGCCATAACCCATATAGCTTAAAGGGACGCTGAATATGGATTTTTTTAAACTGGGGCGATGGTAGGCAAAAAGAGGGATTTTATTTTTTAAGGATTCATAACCCTCTATGGTACGGTCCATAATTTCTTTTTTGGAATAGGGAACTTGAACCATTTTACTGGTATCAGCAGTAATCCTGAATTGGATTTCATTGGTTTTTAGCACCAGTTGGGCCACAAAATTTTCCAGGTCTTGCTGGCTGTGTTTTTCGCCCAGTTCCAAGGATTTCGAAATGGGTTGCCTGTAATAATTTAATCCCCATAAGAGATGAAATGTAAAATAGGCCACGGATAAGACCATTGCAATGTCTCTGATAAACCCCAACAGGTTTTTTTTAATGGCCATTCTGTTCACAATGATATAGCGCACTCCCAAAATAATTAGAAGCGCGTACAGTATGTCACCTACAGAAAAGGGAACCCAACCCATTAAGGTGCGCCAAAATCCGGATATAACAGGGTATATCCCTTTACTGTAATAGGTTTCTATAAATTCAGGGTATTGCCCTAGCCATTTTATCAAGATTATTTGTGGAACCAATAAAAGGGCAATAAGATTTTTAATTTTAGTTTTCATCAAGCCAAAAATAGCCAATAATCTAGCATGGTTGTTTTTCTATCTGTATTTTTGACTTCATAAATTATAAATATGAATAAGGAAATAAGAGTTCTAGAGCCCAAAAATATCTGGAATAAATTTGCAGATCTAAATGCTGTTCCAAGACCATCCAAACATGAGGAACGGGTAACACAATTTATGTTGGACTTTGGAAAGACCCTTGGTCTGGAAACTACCAAGGATGTTGTGGGAAATGTAATCATTAAGAAGCCTGCATCTGTGGGTATGGAAGATAGGAAGACGGTAATTCTTCAGTCGCATTTGGATATGGTACACCAAAAAAATGCTGATACCGATTTCGATTTTAATACCCAGGGCATAGAGATGTATATTGACGGAGATTGGGTAAGGGCAAAAGGTACCACTTTGGGGGCCGATAACGGCCTTGGGGTAGCTACTATTATGGCATTGCTGGAGAGCAAGGATATTTCCCATCCTCCTTTGGAAGCCCTGTTCACGATCGACGAAGAAACTGGAATGACGGGGGCCAAGGGATTAAAGGGAGGATTGTTGAAAGGTGATATTCTGTTGAATCTTGATACAGAGGATGACGATGAAATTGATATTGGTTGTGCTGGAGGTGTAGATATTACTGCGAAAGGAGTATATAGGGAGATTCCTTTGGGCGAGGGCTACGCTGCCTACAAAATATTGGTAAAAGGACTGTCCGGAGGTCATAGTGGAATGGATATTCATTTAGGACTGGGTAATGCCAATAAGATCATGAATACTTTATTGATAATGGGGCAGGAGCAACTTGGGTTAAGGATTTCTAAAATTGACGGTGGAGGATTGCGAAATGCAATTCCAAGGGAAAGCACCGCCTGGGTAGCGATAAAAGCATCGGATTCCAATAAGTTGGATGCCTTGTTTAAAGATTGGTCCAATAATTTAAAGAAGGAATTTGCAGCCACAGAGCCTAATCTTAAAATTGTTTGTGAACCTGCGCATTTTTCAAAAATGGTAATGGAGCCCAATGACCAGCAAGCTTTAACGGGAGCTATTAAGAACGCTCATAATGGCGTCTATGCCATGAGCAAAACCATGAAGGACTTGGTAGAGACATCCAATAATATTGCTAGAGTGGAGGTAGGCGATGGTGAAATAAAAATAGCATGTCTAACCAGGTCATCTGTAGAGGACGGTAAAATGGAATTGGCCAAGAACTTACAGGCTAATTTTGAAAAGGCCGGGTATGAGGTGACGTTAAGTGGAGATTATCCTGGTTGGAATCCCAATCCTGATTCGACTATCTTGGAAGTCTTACGTACAAAATATAGGGAGCTTTTTAATGAGCAGCCCAGAGTAGTTGCCTGTCACGCAGGTTTGGAATGTGGAATTTTGGGAAAGAATTATCCTGAGGTAGATATGATAAGTTTTGGACCAACTATTAAAGGCGCCCATTCTCCCGATGAACGTGCCAGTATATCTTCGTTGCAAAAATTTTGGAAGTTCATTTTGGAAATACTCTCTGAAATCCCCAAAAAATAGATAGACCATGGCCTGAGAGCCATATAAGGTGTAAGATGTACAAGGCTGTAAAACAATTATTTAGCTTGTTGAAAATGCCTCCGTTTTAAAAATATGGAGGTGTTTTTTTTAGGTTAAGAAGATTAAATTTCTTATATTTAAGAGAATCATAAGAAAGTCAAGATGGGAATCAAAAGTTTTCAAGGTCCTAGAGTTCAACAACCCAGTGAAGAAGCACCACTTAGGGTATGTGATTATATGACCAGAAAACTGATTACTTTTAGACCTGAACAATCTGTTGAAGAAGTAGTAGTGGCCTTATTGAAGTATAAAATTTCTGGTGGTCCGGTAGTGAATGATAGAAATGAATTGATAGGGATGATTTCTGAAGGCGATTGTATTAAGTACATAAGCGAAAACAGATACCATAATCTACCAAGCTCTAATTTAACCGTGGAAGGACACATGATAAAAAATGTGGAAACTATTGACGGCAATATGAATATTTTTGATGCGGCCAATAAGTTTTTGAACGAAAAGCGTAGACGTTTTCCGATAGTGGAAAATGGTAAGTTGGTCGGGCAAATTTCCCAGAAAGATATATTAAAGGCGACCTTAAAGTTTAAATCACAAAACTATAAATAGATTTTTCTCCAGGATTTGGTCATAGGGGGTAATTCTTTTTCGCCCTGATGCTTTTTCGCTCTGAAATGTACCTCTATATTTAAATAAGTAATAAAAAAAATCCTTGTTGATCCCTAATAAAGAGGCCAACAAGGATTTTATATCTTTTGGAATATAATTATTGGGCTATTCCAGTAATTTCCAAATCAAAAATTAATTTGGCATCTGGAGGAATAGGACCATATCCAGCCTCACCATAACCTAAATGGGATGGAATAAACAGACGAACCTTGTCGCCTACCTTCATCTGCATAAGGCCTTCCTTAAACCCTGGAATTATCCTGGCTTCAGGGCTGTAGTCCATTGGAATGGCTTCGTAACCGCGACCTTGTTTTCTGGCCTCCTGATAAACTCCATATTTTTTAGCGATCTCTTCGTAGTTACTGTCAAAAAGTGATCCGTCCGATAGATATCCGGCATACAGTACGTTAACCTTTTGCCCCACTTTGGGTTTTTCTCCATTGCCTTCAGTTAGGGTAAGTATTTTAAGCCCGGATGGTAGTTCTTCTGCTTTACCTTCCTCTGCTGTAATTTGGGCAACGAAATCGGTTTTCATTTTTTCCATTGCCTTGGCTTTTTCCTCTGCCTCGGCAAAGTAAGCGCTCATTACTTTTACGGCATCAAATTTTTTGGCTTCTTTACCGTTTCTAATAATTTCAACGGTGTTCATAACCACATCCGTAACCGGTCTGTCGCCTTCAGCCGTTTTAACATTGGCAATGGAATCAACAACGTCCATTCCTTTAACAACTTCACCAAAAACAGTATGTCTGCCGTTTAAAAAGGGAGTTTCCTTGTGGGTAATGAAAAACTGACTTCCGTTCGTGGTAGGTCCGGAATTGGCCATGGATAGGATACCTGCCTTATTGTGTGTAAGGGAATCGTTAAATTCATCCTTAAATTTATATCCAGGATTTCCCATACCCGTTCCGGTTGGATCTCCACCTTGAATCATAAAGTCCTTTATAATTCTATGAAAGATAATACCATCATAATATTTTTTGCCCTTTAGACTGTCGGTAACAAAAGGATTGTTTCCTTCGGCCAGGGATATAAAATTGGCAACGGTCAAAGGAGTCTTTTGGTACTCCAATTTAAGGAGGATTTCACCTTTGGTAGTGGTAATATCCGCAAAAATACCATCTCCCAAATCAGCATGCTTACTGGACTTGCAGCTGGAAAATGCTATGGATACTACTGCCAATAATAAATAAATTTTCTTCATTGTAATTAGTTTTAATTGTTTTCTTTTTGTTTATCTATATTTAAAATGGTAATGGTGGATTTAATGGGGACATTTACCCCAATTTTGTTATTGTCCCCGTGGTAACCGTAGGATAGGGAGGAAGGAAATAAAAACGTTGCACTTTCCTTCTCTTTTAAAAGTTTTATACTATTTCTCAAGCCTGGAAAAAGGTCTTGCTTATCTACTTTATAAATTATGGTTCCAATATGCTCTTTGGAGTATATGGTGTCATTGTTAAAAGTCATAACATTGTATTGCAGTGTAACCAGGTCATCTGTTTTGGGGTAATAATCGGTCTGGTCGTTCTTGTCAATATAATGGTACCAAGAACCGATGCCACTGGAGAAATAGGTGTTCAAGGAGTCATTTTTAATGATTTCCATGATTTGTTTTTCTTCCTTTGCCAATAGGTCCTTATTCCGTTCCACCGATTTTTGTAAAATACTTCCGGTTTTAACTTTGACCGGCTTACGTGGTTCAGGTCCATTACAGCTATAAAAGGCGATAATAAGCAAAAGAAATATTAGGTGTTTCATGCGTTTAAATCATCTTTATATTGGGGTAGTAGGGACTTAAATTTGCTTATTGTTTCTTCCATGGAAACATCGCTTCGTCCACCTGCCGCATTCGTGTGTCCGCCTCCATTAAAATGGGCTCTAGCGAATTCATTTACAGAAAAATCACCTTCAGATCTAAAAGAGATCTTGATAATTCCTTCCTCCCGATTTTCAATGAAAATAACCGCAAAAACAATTCCTTCCAAGGTTAAACCGTAATTAACAAAGCCTTCCGTATCTCCCTTTTTGTAATCGTAGGTGTCCAATTCGTCCTGAGATAAGGTGATAAATGCGGTATGAAATTCCTCTAGGATGACCATGTTTTTTAAAGCGCAACCTAAAAGATGCAATCTACTAGGGGTGTTGGTGTCGTAAACCTTGTTGTGTGCTTCCGTATTTTTGGCTCCTTTCTCTATTAATTTGGCAACAACCGTATGTGTCCTACTGGTGGTGGAAGAATATTTAAAAGATCCGGTATCGGTCATGATACCGGTGTATAATGAAATTGCAAGGTCGGGGGTGATGCTTTCCACTTCGTTTAGTCCTTCAATTACATTGTAAACCATTTCACATGTAGAACTCATGCTAACATCGGAGTACGTAATTTTGGCGTAATTATCTGGTTCCTGATGATGATCTATCATCACAAATGTGGCCGTAGAACTTTCTAATAAAGGTTGTAGTTGCCCAATCCTTCCCAAGTGGTTGAAATCTAAAGTAAATATTACGCTAGCACTGTTTATAAGGGATTTAGCGGTTGAGGAGTCTCTTTCAAAATTGACTATTTGCTCGTTTCCCGGCATCCATTTTAAGAATTTGGGAAAATCATTGGGAACAATGATGGTAGCATCCTGACCTTTGCCCTTCAGGTAGTGCCAAAGCCCTAAAGTGGAACCAATAGCATCTCCGTCCGGATTTTTGTGCGGTATAATTACAATTTTCTGGGGCTTCTCCAATAACCCTTTTATTGCCTTTATAATCTCTAAATTCATGCGCGCAAAGATACAATTTAATAATATATGGCATTGTTTGAAAAATCTATTTTTAAATTGTGCGTAAACCTAGGTGTCCCACATAAAGCGAAAGGTGCTTTGTTAGGCGTGTAGTGGCTGCTAAATAGGCAACTTTATGCTTATTGGGCGTAGTCAAGAGTTGTATGGGTCGCCCTGTAAAATAGCGTTTCCGAAAATTCTCATCAGGAGACAATTTGCGATTAAGGGTCAATGGTTTCTCGTTTTTATTCTTATCAAATTGCCAAAGGTGATTTGAAATTGAACTTTTTTAATGGATTTCCATTATTGTCAGAGATGTTTTTAGGAAGTTAAGCTGTATTTCTTGATTTTTTTGAAAGGCAGTTATGTTGCTGAAAAAAGTCGGATTCTTGGTTATATTTGTAGGAAAACTTTTTGATGCTGGATATACTTTTTATTGTTTTAGGACTGGTATTGTTGATTGCGGGAGGAAATTGGCTTTTAAAGGCGGCAGTGGCCTTGTCATTAAAGCTTAATATACCAAAGATTGTTATAGGTATGACAGTGGTTTCCTTTGCGACTTCTGCTCCCGAGCTGATCGTTAGCATAAATGCTGCTTTGGAGGGCTTTCCGGATTTGGCGCTGGGTAATGTTGTAGGCTCCAATATTGCCAATCTGGGTCTGGTACTGGCGATAACCGTTATTCTGGGAAGTATAGAGGTTAGAAAGAGTTTTTATACTACGGATTGGCCGGTTATGATGCTGGCATCCCTTTTGTTTTTTGGTTTTATTTATTTTGATGGGGAGTTACAAAGATATGAGGGTTTTGTAATGGTGATTGTGCTCTTTATTTTCTTGGTATATCTCTTGCGCTTTCAGAAAACTGCGGTTGTAGATGAATTGCCTGAGGATGATGTTCCGTTGCCATTATATAAAACGGTGCTGTTTTTGGGCTTGGGCGGACTTGCTCTTTGGGGAGGTTCTGAACTATTGATTAAGGGTGCCGTAGGGCTCGCTACTTTTTATGGTGTTAGTGAGCGGGTAATTGCGGTAACCGTAGTATCTATCGGGACCAGTATTCCAGAATTGGCTGCCTCTGTAATCGCAGTGTTAAAGAAGGAAAAGGCCATTTCTTTAGGAAATCTTATAGGGTCCAATATTTTTAATCTATTGGCTGTTTTGGGTATTACGTCAATGATAACGCCCATTAAAGTATCGGATCAAGGCTTGCTGACCAACGATATTTTTTGGATGTTGGGTACATCCTTTTTAATCCTTCCCCTAGTGTTTTTGCCCAAAGGACTTAGGTTAGGGTGGAAGGACGGAGTAATCCTTTTGGCTGTGTACGTTGTATTTGTATATTTAACTATAACCTAAAATACGATAGCATATTTGGTGTATGGGGATAAGATTGAACATTATAGCTTTCTTAATTTTCTTTTGTACGGTTGGTCATGGCCAAGAAAGCGAATTTGTAAGTGGAATGCTCCTCGATGCCGAAACCATAGAGCCTATATCTTTTGCCAGTATTAGGGTCAAGAATAGGGCGGTGGGGGTAATTTCCAACAATGACGGCAGTTTTAGGATTCCTCTTAAATTTAGGGACCTTAATGACACTTTGGAGATTACCTCTATGGGTTATGATTCCAGAGAAATTATAATTGGCGATTTAATTAAGGATAAGCTCAATAGGTTGTATTTAAATCCCATGCTTATCCAATTGGATGAGGTAACATTAAAGGCTTCCAAAAAAAGAGGAAAAGGAAGAAATGCTGGAAATAATGAAAAGCCTATTTCTGCAGAGGAGATTATTGGCCAGGCTATCAAGAATATTCCATTGAATTACCCCTTTAATCCCCAGTCCTACGTTGGCTACTACAGGGATTACCAATGGAAATCAGGAGGTTATACCAATTTGAATGAGGCGATTGTTGAGGTTTTTGATAAGGGTTTCGGGACTTCTGATTATGAGGATTCCAATACAAGGATTTATGAGTACTCCAGAAACATGAACTTTCCAATTGATTCTTTAAGTGAAAGGCTATATGACTATGGCGAATACAAGACCAAAACTATCCCTAAAGCTTTTTTAAAAAGTTACGGGGGCAATGAGTTTGTAATTTTACGTATCATGGATGCCATTAGGAATTATAACACCTTTTCCTATTCCTTTGTTGATCATTTGGATACCGATTTTTTAAAGAACCATGATTTTTCTCTGGAAGATGATACTTATTTGGACGGTAAAGCATTGTATGTTATAGACATATATAAGCACAATTGGAAGTTTATGGTCCGGGGCAAGATTTATATTTCAAAGGATAACTTTGAAATCGTTAAATTGGAATACGCCACCTATGACGCTTTATTGGGGACAAGAAAAATAAGGAAGACCAGTAAAAAAATAGAGGATAGATTGCTCTACCGAACTGTAGTGGAGTACAAGAAACAGGATGACAAAATGTTTCCCAGTTACATTTCCTTTAGTAATAAATTTGAGGTAAAAGTACCACCGCTTTTTACCGCCAAGAACGTGCTTATAGACTTTGAAAACCAGCGATTTGAAATTGCATTCAACAGGGTGCCCTTGCATTTCAAGGTGCTTAAGGACAAAAATTACAATATTAGTTATAAGGGTAAGGGTATAGATATCGAGAAGGTTGTTCTTGAGGATAGTGCAACCGTACAGTTGTATCCCAAGATGAACCTTGGAGATCAGGCCTTGGAGGTTTTT
Source organism: Arenibacter sp. S6351L (assembly GCF_023016025.1). Lineage (NCBI taxonomy): Bacteria > Pseudomonadati > Bacteroidota > Flavobacteriia > Flavobacteriales > Flavobacteriaceae > Arenibacter > Arenibacter sp. S6351L. Next base: position 62,654 of record NZ_JALKBB010000009.1, read on the forward strand.
TACAAAGAACCAGGAGAAATAGCCAAAGATGATTTTCGGATAGTCATGGATAACATTATAGATATGGATGGGAACAAGTTGGATTACTCCGAGACGTATTCCTTAATGCAATTCAGGGAATTTTTTGTTCAGCAACGAAAACCGGTAGTGCAATATCCTGGCAAAGATCTTTATATGGACAAAAATTGGCCTATATTTCAGGACCAACCCATTATTAAACCTGATAATTATAGTGATTTTTGGATGAACACTCCGCTGCGTAACGAAGGTGCCATCATAAAATAATTTAAATAAAAAAACCGCCCCTCTTTCTCAAAAGGAACGGTCGGTAAAAATAATCAACAATTATTTTTTTACTCTTTATATTTTAACGGATTTAACCGTTTTAACAATTCTTCCTGCTATTTTGTATGGATCACCATTGGAAGCTGGTCTTCTATCTTCCAACCAACCTTTCCAGCCTTTTTGTACTGTAATGATCGGGATTCTAATAGAGGCACCTCTATCGGAAATACCATAGCTAAAGTCATTAATAGAAGCAGTTTCGTGTTTTCCTGTCAAACGTTGATCGTTGAACTCACCGTAAACGGCAATGTGCTCTTTTACAACTGGACGGAAGGCTTCACATATTTTTTCGTAAACTTCCTTTGAACCACAAGTTCTCAAAGTAGTGTTGGAGAAGTTGGCGTGCATACCAGAACCGTTCCAATCGGTATCACCTAGAGGTTTCGGGTGGTATTCTATATAGTAACCATGTTTTTCGGTTAATCTATCCAATAGATATCTTGCAACCCAAATTTCATCACCTGCTTTTTTGGCACCTTTGGCGAATAATTGAAATTCCCACTGTCCACAGGCAACTTCTTGGTTAATTCCTTCAAAGTTTAAACCGGCAGCGATACAGGCATCTGCATGCTCTTCTACCAAGTCACGCCCATGAGTATTTAGACCACCAACAGAACAGTAGTACATACCTTGTGGTTTTGGATACCCGCCTCTAGGAAAACCTAAAGGAAGTTCTGTTCTTGTATCCATTATGAAATATTCTTGCTCAAATCCAAACCAGAAATCATTGTCTTCATCTTCGATTGTGGCTCTACCATTGGATACGTGGGGAGTACCATCGGCATTCATAACTTCTGTCATTACTAAATAGCCGTTGATGCGATGTGGATCAGGATAAATGGCTACTGGCTTTAACACACAGTCAGAAGATCCTCCTTCAGCCTGTCGGGTTGAACTTCCATCAAAGGACCATATTGGGCAATCTTCCAGTTTACCGCTGAAATTTTCCTCAACCTTAGTTTTACTCCTCATGTTTTGTGTGGGCTCGTACCCATCCAACCAAATGTATTCTAATTTAGACTTGCTCATAATATGTATTGTTGATTTTTATTATTAACGCAGACAAAAATAATAATTTTCAACACATATGCCATTTTTTAGTGGGTTAAATGATTATAATGTTGATATTTTTTCGGAGACCCCTATTTTTTTGGGGGTATATTATTAAATATGTATTTTATGTAGATTATTTTAATGAATTGTTATTTTTGTCAAAAAATGTATTTATGTCAAATCAAAGATTTAAGGCCATAGCAAGCAGTCATGCCAGAACTGAAATAGATGTGGAGGAAACCGGCAGACGTTCGGAATATTTTGGGATGAATGTGTTCAATGAGGAACGTATGTTACAATACTTGACCAAGGATGCTTATGACAGGGTAAAGGCAGCCGTGGTGTCCGGTGCTAAAATAGACAGAAAAGTTGCCGATCAAGTAGCGGAAGGGATGAAGACCTGGGCAATATCCATGGGTGCAACACATTACACCCATTGGTTTCAACCGCTTACAGGAACCACAGCCGAGAAACATGATGCTTTTTTTGATTTTTCGCCAGAAGGAAGAGTGATGGAAAAGTTCGGTGGTGGCCAGTTGGTGCAGCAAGAGTCGGACGCCTCCAGTTTTCCAAACGGGGGGATACGTAATACTTTTGAGGCCAGGGGCTACACGGCCTGGGATCCAACGTCTCCGGCATTTCTTTATGGCACCACCCTATGTATACCAACCGTTTTTGTAGCCTATACCGGGGAGGCCTTGGACAATAAGGCTCCACTTTTAAGGGCATTGAATGCCATGGATGAAGCCGCGACTGCAGTAGCTAAATTCTTTGATAAAAATGTAACCAAAGTATACGCCACCTTAGGCTGGGAACAGGAGTATTTCTTAATAGATAAGTCATTGGCTTTTTCCCGACCAGATATTAGTTTGGCAGGCCGTACGTTAGTAGGCCATTCCGCGGCAAAAGGCCAACAGTTGGACGATCACTACTTTGGAGTTATTCCAAATCGCGTATTGAATTTCATGAAAGATTTGGAAAGGGAATGTACTAAACTGGGGATTCCCGTAAAAACCAGACATAATGAAGTAGCTCCCAATCAATTTGAGTTGGCTCCTATCTTTGAAGAAACCAATCTGGCCGTAGATCACAATCTATTGCTCATGGATGTCATGGAAAAGATTGCTGATAAGCATTTTTTTAAAGTACTCTTTCATGAAAAGCCTTTTAGGGGTATAAATGGGTCTGGTAAGCACAACAATTGGTCTTTGTCCACGGATACCGGTGTTAATCTGCTTAGTCCTGGTTCTACTCCCATGAAAAATCTCCAGTTTTTAACTTTTTTCGTGAACACTATAAAGGCGGTGGATAATTATGAGGAATTATTGCGTTCTTCCATTGCTTCTGCAGGAAATGACCATAGATTGGGGGCCAATGAGGCACCTCCAGCTATCTTGTCCATTTTTATAGGGGAACAGCTGAATGAGGTCTTAAATGAATTGGAAGGAGTGACCAAAGGGAAGTTGTCGCCTGAGGAAAAGACGGAATTAAAGTTGAACGTAGTAGGTAAGATTCCAGAAATTCTTCTGGACAATACCGATCGCAATCGTACCTCCCCTTTTGCATTTACAGGAAACAAGTTCGAGATGAGGGGCGTAGGCTCCAAATCCAATTGTGCCAAACCTATGACGATATTAAATACCATTGTTGCCAAGCAACTTATGGCTTTTAAAAAGGAGGTAGATCAACTGGTGGATAAAAAAGGTCTTAAAAAGGATGAGGCTATCTTTAATGTCCTTAGGGAATATATAAAAACTTCCAAAAGAATTAGGTTCGAGGGCGATGGTTACAGTGAAGCATGGGAAAATGAGGCCAAATCCCGAGGCTTGAGCAATAACAAAAATACCCCCAAGGCCCTGCAGATACTTACCTCAAAAGAAAGTTTGGCGCTGTTCAAGTCCATGAATGTCATGAGCGAAATTGAGGTAAGGGTTAGACAAGAGGTGGAATTGGAAGAGTATATCCTGCATATTCAAATAGAAGGTAGGGTCTTTAATGAGTTGGCTTATGCATATATTATTCCTGCTGCAGTGGAATATCAGAATAAATTGATAAAAAATGTGATAGGTCTAAAAGAAATTTATGGTGCCGCCCACAAAAAAATGTCAGAAAGTCAGTTGGATGTTGTTGAGCGAATTTCCGAGCATATTCGTGCCATAAAAATTAAGACCGATGCTATGGTAGACGAAAGAAAGATAGCCAATAATATGACCGACATCAATAAAAAGGCCATTGCTTATTGCGATAATGTGAGGCCTTATTTTGATGAAATAAGGTACCATTGCGATAAACTGGAGCAATTGGTAGGCGACGAATATTGGCCTCTAACCAAATATAGGGAACTATTGTTCATTAAATAAATTGGTCATTTAGAAATTATTGTATTAAAAGCCCACAATTAGTGGGCTTTTTTTGTGGATTCTCCTATTTTTGTCGCAAACTTTTATTCATGAGCTCATCCAATAGCAAAAGATACGATCAAAGAGGGGTTTCTGCTTCCAAGGAAGACGTGCACAATGCCATAAAAAACATAGATAAGGGCTTGTTTCCCAAGGCTTTTTGCAAAATTGTACCCGATTACCTGACCAATGATGATGAGTACTGTTTGGTGATGCACGCCGATGGTGCCGGAACTAAATCCTCATTGGCCTACATGTATTGGAAGGAGACAGGTGATATTTCCGTGTGGAAGGGAATAGCACAAGATGCCCTGATCATGAATGTGGACGATCTTATTTGCGTTGGGGCTACGGACAATATTATGTTGTCCTCTACCATAGGAAGAAATAAAAATTTAATTCCTGGAGAGGTCATATCTGCCATAATCAATGGTACGGAAGAGCTGATAGAGGATTTGGAAAAACACGGGATTACGATAAGATCAACGGGAGGGGAAACGGCAGATGTTGGGGATTTGGTGCGCACCATTATCGTTGATTCAACCGTAACGGCCAGATTGAAAAGGAGTGAGGTAATCAATAATGCCAAAATAGAAGCTGGAGATGTAATTGTTGGCTTATCTTCTTCAGGACAGGCCAGCTATGAAAAGGAATATAACGGAGGTATGGGAAGCAATGGGCTTACCTCTGCCAGACATGATGTTTTTGCCAAATACTTGGCAGAAAAGTATCCTGAAAGTTATGATGCGGCAGTGCCGGAAGATTTGGTGTATTCAGGTAAGGTGAAGTTGACCGATAAGGTCCCCAATGCTCCTTTGGATGCGGGGAAATTGGTTTTATCCCCAACCCGTACCTATGCCCCCATTGTAAAAAAAATTCTAGGTAAATACAGTGCTAAAGATATTCATGGAATGGTACACTGTAGTGGGGGTGCACAGACCAAAATTCTTCATTTTATAGATAACCTCCATATTGTTAAGGACAACCTATTTCCCGTTCCTCCGTTGTTCCAATTAATTCAAGAACAATCGGGGACCGACTGGAAGGAAATGTACCAAGTTTTTAATTGTGGACATAGGTTGGAATTGTATGTAAATCCTGCTATTGCGGAAGACCTTATTGCCATTTCGGAAGGCTTTGGGGTTTCAGCCCAAATTGTAGGTAGGGTGGAAGAGAATTCTGTTAAAAAGCTCACAATTAAAAGCGAGTACGGCACCTTTGTGTATTAAGGTATACGAATACCCTTTTTCCTACGTTGTTTTATAAAGAAATTACGTTATGGAAAGAAAGCAGTTTTTAAGGACTTTAGGTACCGGAGCGGCATTTGCCCTTGCTTTTCCCTGCTTACATGGTTGTTCATCGGATAGTGATGAAGTTATAGATCCTAAACCCGTGCCAACGGGGGTCGATTTTACCATTGATTTAAGTTCGGCAGAAGGTGCCAAATTGCAAAACAATGGCGATTTTATAATAAAGAATTATGTGGTCGTTGTAAAAAACTTGGAAGGTGATTTTGTGGCAGCAAGCCAAATCTGTAGTCATCAACAGACCGATGGGATAAGTTTTAAAACGGATAATGGTGGCTATTTCAAGTGTTCCACGCATGGTTCTACCTTTAGTCAGACCGGTACCCCTTTAAATCAAATTGGCAATGATCCATCAAAGCCCCTTAAAATATTTAAAACGGAGTTAGACGGGCAGATCCTGCGTGTTTTTGAATAATCAAAACTGATTTTTAACCTACTTGCTTACATGGGATTTTCCTTAAAATCATTGTTCGGACTCTTGTTTTATGTCTTATGGCCATTTTCTTTGCTGTCTTTTTGCAGTAGGAAGTCGCACACAATTCTCAAGTCAGGTAGTGCCCTTGCGGTTAATGTTTTTGGGTTTACATTAAGTATATCCGGGCCCTGCAATTACAATACAATTATTCTAGACAATAAGAAAAAATGTTCAATGTTTAATCTTGTTCTAGGGTGAGGGTTTTATTTTCTTTTTTAATATGTTGTATGGTCCTAATAGGCCATGCCCAGGAGCTTAAGTATGTTACCGTTCAGCGATCGGTGAACTTAATGGGCGATAAATTTGATATTACCGTAGTAGCCGATAATGAGGAAATAGGCTATATAAATATTGAAGAGGCTGTTTCTGAAATTAAAAGAATAGAAAAACTGATATCTTCATGGGACGAGGAATCGGAAACTTCAAAAATCAATAAAAATGCCGGAATAAAGCCTGTTAAGGTAAGTGTAGAGCTGTTTAAGCTAATTGAAAGGGCAAACCAGATTTCTGAAATAACCAATGGTGCATTTGATATTACATTTGCCGGGTTGGACAAGATCTGGAAGTTTGATGGTTCCATGAAATATAAGCCTAGCAAGGAGGAAATTAAACAATCCGTAAGCAAGGTGGGGTATAAAAAAATTATCCTGAACGAGGAAGATCGTACGGTATTCCTGCAATTCAAAGGGATGAAGATCGGTCTAGGCGGTATAGCAAAGGGTTATGCGGCCGATAAGGCCAAAGAACTTTTGGTGGGGAAGCAGGTTAGCGCAGGGGTTATCAATGCCTCCGGTGATCTAACTACATGGGGTACCAAGGCTACCGGGGAAAAGTGGTTGATCGGCATTGCAAATCCGCTGAGCAAAGACAAGATATTTTCGTGGCTGCCCGTTCTGGAATCTTCTGTAGCTACTTCCGAGAGTTATGATAAATTTATCACATTTGACGGTAAGAAATATTCCCATATACTTGATCCCCGGACCGGAAACCCTATTTCAGGAATAAATAGTGTATCGGTCTTTTCCAAAACCGCCGAATGGTCAGATGCGTTGGCCACGGCTATTTTTGTACTTGGAGTTGATTCGGGAATGGCACTTATAAACCAATTAAAGGGGACCGAGGCCATTATTGTGGACAGTAATAATAAAATGCACAAAAGCAGCGGTATCTTATTCAATTGAGCCTTAATTAATATAGCCTTCTCTCTTAAGTTCTGCCTTGTCTTCTATTTTTTTTGAACAACCATTTTTAAGAAGATAGACCGTATCGCTGACAGCTAAAATATCATTGTAAAAATGATCGGTCAGGATTATAATACTCCTTTTCTTTGCCTGGCGGATAAGGGCCTTGAATTTCTCCACATATATTGGTGCAATGAATGAAAAGGGTTCGTCCAAAAGTATAATTTCCTTATTGGACATGAGAACTAAGTAAGCTTCAATAACCCTAATTTCCCCACTGGATAAGTCTTTTATCCTTTTCTTGTTATATATCTTAAAACTCTGGAAAAGGTTAAGGAACTGCTCCCATGAAACATTGAATAGCTTAAATGCACGGTTAATATTTAAATGCTTTGGCAAAAGTGAATATTGGGGTAGGTAACCTATTTTTTCTGTTCTGTACAAAGGTCTGGGCAGGCACTTTCCATTAGTACGGATGTTCTTGTATTTAGGCTGTAGATCCCCAAATAATATTCTCAACAAGGAAGTTTTTCCACTGCCATTTCTTCCGAGGATTCCGGTAACTTTTCCGCGTTCCGACTTTATGTAAATGCCGTACAGAACCTTTTTTCCATCAAACTCCAAATCAACGCTGTCTATTTCCAAGGTCAAAATAAACGGACGAGTTTAATGAATAATAGGGTTATGAAGGTGTCTAAGAGAAATGAAATTAGGATAAGGACTGTTTTGGACAGGCCGAAATTTTGATAAAACGTTAAACGCTTTCGCAATCCAATGTCAAAATACGTCAGGAAGACCCCTAGGTAGAACAATATCTTGGAACTCAGGATCATGGTGTTTAGGTGGGATATCTTAAAAATAACACTCCCGCTAAATAGCATAAAAACGGTAATAAGAAAGGATATCCAAAGGTAAGGCTTGGCAAAGTGGAAACTCAATTGAAAGGTTCTAAAATTGAAAATTGAATTCATCTAATGAATAGGATATGCTTAAATGTACAAAATTATCGTAAATTCGCAGTCCAAGTGTAGATTGTATATGATAGATAAATTAAACATAGTAAAGCAACGTTTTGATGAGGTTTCGGACCTTATAATTCAGCCTGGTATTATCGCTGATCAAAAGCGTTATGTGGCACTAAATAAGGAATATAAGGATTTAAAACAACTGGTAGACAAGAGGGATCTTTATTTGGAGTATACCAATAACATATCTGAGGCAGAGGAGATTCTGTCCGATGGCAGTGATCCTGAAATGGTGGATATGGCCAAAATGCAGTTGGAGGAGGCCAAGGAAAAATTGCCCAAATTGGAGGAAGAGATTAAATTGATGCTGATTCCTAAAGATCCAGAAGATTCCAAAAACGTAGTAGTGGAGGTTAGAGCTGGTACAGGAGGGGATGAAGCCAGTATTTTTGCGGGCGATCTTTTCAGAATGTACACCAAATATTGCGAGTCCAAAGGATGGAAAACGAATGTAATTGACCTAAGTGAAGGTACAAGTGGCGGATATAAGGAAATTCAGTTCGAGGTTACTGGCGAGGATGTTTATGGTACCCTTAAGTTTGAAGCAGGGGTGCACCGGGTTCAGCGTGTTCCACAGACCGAAACCCAAGGAAGGGTCCATACCAGTGCCGCTACGGTAATGGTGCTTCCAGAGGCCGAGGATTTTGATGTACAGATAGATCCCAAGGACGTGCGGATAGATTTTTTCTGTTCTTCCGGACCAGGAGGTCAATCCGTTAACACTACTTATTCGGCAGTACGTCTAACCCATATACCAACAGGTTTGGTGGCACAGTGTCAGGATCAGAAATCACAGCACAAAAACAAGGAAAAGGCTTTTAGGGTACTACGCTCGCGATTGTATGATATGGAATTGGCCAAAAAACAGGAGGAAGATGCCGCCAAGAGAAATTCACAGGTAAGTAGTGGTGACCGTTCGGCTAAAATTAGAACCTATAATTACCCACAAGGGAGGGTAACAGACCATAGGATCGGATTAACGCTTTACGACCTACAAAACATTATTAATGGCGATATTCAACGTATCATAGACGAATTGAGTTTGGTTGAGAATACGGAGAAATTAAAGGAGGCCTCTGAGATATTTTAATTCCTATGACCACTGATTTTTTAGTTGGAGAGATTCGAAAAAAGGAATCCTTTCTTTGTATTGGGTTGGATACGGACTTGGATAAGGTTCCAAAGCATCTATTACAAGAGGAAGATCCCATTTTTGCTTTTAACAAGGCTATAATTGATGCCACACACCATTTATGTGTTGCCTATAAGCCCAATACCGCCTTTTATGAGGCTTATGGGATAAAAGGATGGCAGGCTTTGGAGAAAACCATCAACTACTTAAATAGCAACTACCCCGAAATATTTACAATTGCAGATGCCAAACGTGGAGATATTGGTAATACCTCCACCCGTTATGCCAAAGCCTTTTTTGAGGATTTGGGATTCGATTCTGTAACTATTGCACCTTATATGGGAAGGGATTCCGTGGAGCCATTTTTAGCTTTTAAGGATAAACATACCATATTACTGGCACTAACTTCCAATATGGGGGCGTTCGATTTTCAAACAAAAATGGTAGACGGAAAGGAGCTGTACAAGCAGGTACTGGAGATTTCAAAAACTTATGAAAATTCCGAAAATCTAATGTATGTAGTTGGTGCGACCAAGGCGACTTTTTTGATGGAAATAAGAAATATTATTCCAAATAGTTTTCTTCTTGTTCCGGGAGTAGGGGCGCAAGGAGGCAGCTTAGCTGAAGTGTGCAAATATGGGATGAGCGATAATGTAGGTCTTTTGGTAAACTCATCCAGGGGGATTATTTATGCCTCGGACCAAGAAAATTTTGCGCAGGCTTCTGCCGAAAAGGCAAAAGAATTGCAACAGGAAATGAGTGTGGAACTTAAAAAACGCTAAGTTTTCTAATGTGTCAGGGTTTGAATGATTTTTTGGATTTTAGAAGCTTTCAATTCAAAAAATTCAGCAAGTTTTGAATCGGAATATTTTTTACTGGTCGCCTTGTCCATGAAACTTTGGTATTGACATTCCAAAAAGCTTATTTCTTTTGAACTGTTGATCATTGGGGATACCGAGCCAACTTTACAATATTGATTTTCCATATAATTTTTTTCTTACAAATATAACTAGAAACAAGGTTTAAGAGGAGCTATCTGAAAGTGCATTTATCTAATAATCAGGTAATTTGTCTATTTTTTAACCTTGTGGCAATGTTGGAGAGTATATTTTGATTTATTTGAGCCCTATCAAGAGTATTGGAATTTACACTACATTTATAAAAAATGAATATTGATAAGTTATAATATACATAGCCATGATACCTCTACCAAATGGGTGACTTTTGTGCATGGTGCAGGAGGTAGCTCTACTATTTGGTACAAGCAGCTTAGGGAATTTAAAAAGCATTTTAATGTGCTTTTATTGGATCTAAGAGGGCATGGCAATTCTAAGATACATCTAAAGGATGCCTTTAAGAACAAGTATACTTTTGATAATATAACTGAGGATATATTGGAGGTGATCAATTTTGAAAAGATTGAAAAATCTCATTTTATTGGAATTTCCCTGGGCACAATCTTGATCCGAAATTTAGCAGAGAAGCACCCCCATCGGGTGGAGAGCATGATTATGGGAGGGGCCATTATGAAATTAAACCTAAGGTCTCAAATATTGATGAGACTTGGGGTTATTTTAAAATCTATAGTCCCTTATTTATGGCTGTACAAATTTTTTGCCTTTGTAATTATGCCGAATAAGAACCATAAGGAATCGCGATTACTTTTTGTTCGCGAGGCGAAAAAATTGTACCAAAAGGAATTTATCCGATGGTTCAAGTTAACCTCGGAGATTAATCCATTGCTCCACTTTTTTAGAACGGTAGATATAAAAATTCCTACGCTTTACGTAATGGGGGCAGAGGACTATTTGTTCTTGCCCACAATTAAACAAATTGTGTTGGATCATAAAAGTGCCGAACTGATAGTGGTCCAAAACTGTGGACATGTTGTAAATGTGGAGCAGCCACGGTTTTTTAATGATACGGTCATACAGTATCTTTTGGTAAAATAATTTAAACTTATCCTTTAAGGGAATAGTTGATATTGGATCTGACATTGTTGTTAAATCCAAATGGATGTGGGTTCTTTGTAAATAGTATACTGCACAAAAAAAACCGGTGCTCCCACCGGTTTTAAACTAACTAACTCAAAAAATACTAACTCAAATTCTTTAGATATAACTGTATTGCTTTTCTAGGCAAATTAAAGGTTGTAATGTCTGTTTGTTTAAGTGTAACGTAAATTTTTAGGATTAATTGCGTAAAAAGCCCATAAATTGTTCATTTTTAATCCTGTAGGGCAAAAACTTTTTTCAACACCTCCGTGGTTCTTGAGGAAACCTTGTTCCTAATCTCTTTTTCTTCAACGGCAATCATCGTAAATACCCCATTCAAGGCCTCTTGGGTAACGTAATCTGTAAGATCCGGATTTACATTATTGGTAAGGGGAATGTTATTGTATCTCGTAATTAGGTTGTTCCAGATCTTATCTGCCCCCACCTTTTCAAAGGAGTTTTTGATCACAGGGTTAAATTTATTATAGAGTTCTGTTTGTGTAGCATTGGTAAGGTATATGGTTGCTGCATTGTCCGATCCCAAAAGAATGTTTTTGGCGTCGGTAAAGGTCATTCCCTTTACGGCGTTGACAAATATGGGGGTCGCTTCACCAACGGCATCCTCTGCGGCCCTATTCAGTATTTTTAGGCCTTCATCGGCTAGGCTGGACAGGCCAATGTCCCTGAGGGTTTTGTCTACTTTCTGTAATTCCTCGGGCAGCATAATTTTTACCAGTTCGTTACCAAAAAAGCCATCGGTTGCGGTAAGTTTACTTACCTGTTTATCGATTCCCATATTAAGGGCTTCCTTTAATCCGTTTGCAATTTCGTCATTGCCAATGGTACCTCCTTGGGGTAATTGATTCACTACCTGTTGTAATTCCGAACATCCAATAAATTGAAATAGGATTACGGCTAATAAGATTTTTTTCATTTTAAAATTTTAGAGTTACAACTATAACTTATGCTATAGGGATTTAGTACTTGGGGCTACGAGAAAATTACGGTTTTGTTGTTGTAGACCATTGTCTTCCTTCTAATGTGAAGCTTTACGGCCCTGGATAGTACAATTTTTTCCAAATCCCTTCCCTTGGTTATAAAGTCCTTGATGCTATGCGCATGGGTTACAGTGGTAACATCCTGTTCTATAATAGGACCGGCATCCAATTCTTCGGTAACGTAATGACTGGTGGCACCTATAATTTTAACCCCCCTCTCAAAGGCGGCATGGTATGGCTTTGCACCGGCAAAGGCCGGAAGAAAGGAATGGTGTATGTTGATGATCTTATTGGGATAGTTGTCAATAACCTTGCTGGTTACAATTTGCATATATCTAGCCAGTACTATAAAATCTATTTGATATTCTTTCAAAAGTGCCAATTGCTGGTTTTCGGCCTCACTTTTTGTACTTTTTGTTACAGGTACATGAAAAAATGGAATATCGAATTGTTTGGCCACATATTCCAAATCACTGTGGTTGCTTAGGATGAAGGGTATATCAACCTCCAGTTCACCTGAATTGTACCTGCTTAATAAATCGTATAAACAATGATTGTATTTGGAAACAAAAAGGGCCATTTTAGGTTTTACGGATCCCAAATACAAACTCCACTCCATTTGGTAGGGTAGGGCCAATTCATTTTCAAACTCTTGCTTCAAATTTTTCACAGCTGGAATGTTCTTTTCAAAATCGCTTTCCAGTCTCATGAAAAACACACCCGCTTCTTTATCTACGTGCTGATCAATATAAATAATATTGCCACCTTTTCTATGTATAAATCCGGTTACCGAACTGATAATTCCGGATTGGTCGGGGCAATTAATGAGGATAGTTGTCTTCAAAGTTTAATCATTTTAGGTCGCAAAATTAGGATTTTAGGAATGAAGTACTCAGGTTGAGGGGTATTTTTATAAAATTCTAATTTTATTGCTATAATTTTTGCGTTTTCGTTAAATTGCACCCAAATAATGGTCCTTTTTTTGTCTATTAAAAAGAGAGCGCCTCCCTAATCCAATTCCTTGAATAATCGCATGGAGCAGTGATTGTGAATACGGGTATTTTATTAAATCGATAAAAGGGAATTAGTATTGAAGTTATGAAGCAGAAGCCACCATATATTCCTAAAAATAAAGTTCGTATAGTTACGGCAGCATCCTTGTTTGATGGTCACGATGCGGCGATTAATATGATGAGGCGTATTATTCAGTCTACCGGTGTGGAGGTAATTCATTTGGGTCACGATCGTAGTGTGTCCGAGGTGGTTGATTGTGCCATACAGGAAGATGTAAATGCCATTGCCATTACTTCATACCAGGGAGGCCACATGGAGTATTTTAAGTATATGCACGATCTTTTACGGGATAGGGGTGCGGACCATATTAAGATTTTTGGAGGTGGTGGAGGGGTAATTCTTCCTGCGGAGATAAAAGAATTAATGGATTATGGGATAAGCAGAATATATTCTCCGGATGATGGCAGGACCATGGGGCTACAGGGAATGATAAATGATTTGGTTAGGCAAAGTGATTTTCCCGTTCCTTCTTTGGAAATTCCAGAGGGGCGGTCAATGGTCCAATTATTAAAAGAAAAGAATGTAAATGCCATAGCGCGGCTGATTACCTTGGCCGAAAATAGGCATGAGGATTTTCTAAAGGATTTTTCGGATTTGGCTGAATTGAAAAGTACCGTGCCGGTACTTGGAATTACGGGGACGGGAGGTGCTGGAAAATCTAGTTTGGTAGATGAATTGGTCAGAAGATTCCTATTGGATTTCCCAGCTAAAACCATCGGGATAATTTCTGTTGATCCATCCAAAAGGAAAACGGGGGGTGCTTTGTTGGGAGATCGGATACGCATGAACGCCATCAACAATTCCCGGGTCTATATGAGATCGTTGGCTACTAGGCAGTCCAATTTGGCATTGTCCAAACACGTGGACGAGGCAGTTCAAGTTCTAAAAGTGGCAGGGTTCCATTTGATTATTTTAGAAACTTCGGGAATTGGCCAATCGGATACCGAGATTATTGAACACAGTGATGTTTCCTTATATGTTATGACACCCGAATTTGGGGCGGCCACCCAGCTGGAAAAAATAGATATGTTGGATTTTGCGGATATCGTAGCTATTAATAAGTTCGATAAAAGAGGGGCTCTGGACGCTTTAAGGGATGTGAAAAAGCAATATGTGCGCAATCATGGACTTTGGGAGGGTGATCAGGATGAGCTACCTATTTTTGGGACAATAGCCTCACAATTTAATGACCCGGGCATGAATCGTTTGTATAAGTCCGTAATGGATAAATTGGTTTCAAAAACCGGAACAGCCTTAAATTCCCAATTCCAAATAGGAAATGGCGATGAAGAGAAGGTTTATATAATTCCTCCTTCGCGTACACGTTATCTGTCCGAAATAGCCGACAACAATCGGGCCTATGATAAAAAGGTGCTTCATCAAGCCGAGTTGGCCCAAAAGTTATATGGTATTTTTAAGACTATACAAGCTATTTGCCGGGTGGATGCCAAGGTAGATTTTAATAAATTTCTCCTAAAAGAAGGGTTAAATACGGAAGCAATTTTAGAGTTATCCCTATCTGAGGATAAAAAACAATTATTGAAGCTCCTGTTCAAAGAGTTCGACGAGATAAAAATGGATCTGGATTCCCATAATTGGGAACTGATCCTAAATTGGGAAAAAAAGGTTCAACAGTACAAAACTCCAATCTTTAGTTTTAAGGTAAGGGGAAAAGAGTTAAAATTGGAAACTCATACAAAATCACTGGCCCAAACCGATATTCCAAAAGTGGCACTTCCAAAATACAGGGCATGGGGCGATATTTTGGGTTGGATTCTCCAAGAAAATGTACCTGGTGAATTTCCTTATACAGCCGGACTCTATCCTTTTAAGAGAACAGAAGAAGATCCTACAAGAATGTTTGCGGGGGAAGGTGGCCCTGAACGTACAAACAGGCGTTTTCATTACGTTAGTTTGGGATTGCCGGCCAAGCGTTTATCCACGGCATTCGATTCGGTAACCCTGTATGGTCAGGATCCGGATTATAGGCCTGATATATACGGAAAAATTGGCAACGCAGGGGTTTCCATCTGCTGTTTGGACGATGCCAAAAAATTGTATTCCGGATTTGATCTATGCAGCCCCACTACCTCTGTTAGTATGACCATCAATGGTCCTGCGCCCATGTTGTTGGGTTATTTTATGAATGCCGCTATTGATCAGAATTGTGAGAAATATATTTTGAAAAATGGGCTGGAAAATGAGGTAGATAGGAAAATAGCTGCATTATACGAGGCAAAAGGTATCCCTAGGCCAAAATACAGGGGAGAATTACCGGAAGGAAATAACGGTTTGGGCTTAATGCTATTGGGTATTACGGGAGACCAGGTCTTGTCCAAAAGTGTATATGCCGAAATTAAAAAGAAGACTCTCAATACGGTAAGGGGTACGGTGCAGGCAGATATCCTAAAAGAAGATCAGGCTCAAAATACCTGCATTTTTTCAACAGAATTTGCCCTCCGACTAATGGGGGATGTTCAGGAATATTTTATTCAGCACTCAGTACGCAATTTTTATTCGGTTTCCATTTCCGGGTATCACATTGCAGAGGCAGGGGCCAATCCCATTACCCAATTGGCGTTTACGCTGTCTAACGGTTTTACCTATGTGGAGTATTATTTAAGTAGGGCGATGGATATCAATAAATTTGGTCCCAACCTATCCTTTTTCTTTTCAAATGGGATAGACCCGGAATATGCCGTAATTGGAAGGGTTGCGCGGCGCATATGGGCAAAGGCAATGCACCTTAAGTATGGAGCTGATCCCAGGGCGCAGATGTTAAAGTACCATATCCAAACTTCTGGGCGAAGCTTACACGCCCAGGAAATAGATTTTAATGATATCCGTACTACATTACAGGCGCTATATGCTATCTATGACAATTGTAATTCTTTGCATACCAATGCCTATGATGAGGCAATAACCACTCCAACAGAGGAGTCCGTTCGTAGAGCTATGGCCATTCAATTGATCATAAACAAAGAGTTGGGCTTGACAAAAAATGAAAACCCCTTACAGGGTTCCTTTATAATTGAAGAGTTGACAGATCTTGTGGAAGAGGCCGTGTTATTGGAGTTTGACCGTATTACAGAACGTGGGGGTGTACTGGGAGCCATGGAAACAATGTATCAGAGATCCAAAATTCAGGAGGAGAGCCTTTACTATGAGACGTTAAAGCACAACGGGGAATTTCCAATTATAGGAGTAAACACCTTTCTGAGCTCCAAAGGTTCGCCAACAATTTTGCCAGTAGAAGTTATACGTGCTACAGAGTGCGAAAAACAGGCCCAAATAGGTACCTTGGAAAATTTACATGCTATGATGGGGGTGACTGCCAATACCCAATTAAAGGAGTTACAGGAAATAGCGGTTAGAAACGAGAATATTTTTGAAAAGTTGATGGAGGTTACCAAGTTCTGTTCCTTGGGGCAAATTACAGATGCGTTGTTTGCTGTAGGGGGTCAGTACAGGAGGAATATGTAGCTGAGCGGATATGGACTCAATTGGTTTTAAGGTCGATTATGGGTAAAATATAAGATTCTTATGAATTAAAAATACAGGGAAATAAGCAGAAAGGATTAGCTCCTAATAGATCGTCTCCACACTTTGTACAACCTTCTGAAACTTTTAATTTCGCTTCTCAAAAGATTTAAGTATTCCTTTTCCTTTACCCCATCTTTTTCCAAACCGGTACAATAAGAACTTATATTTCTTATGATAACATTGATAAAGGTGGCACTTCTCATTCGGGCAGCATAGCATTCGGAGCGTTCAGCTGCTTCAATTTGTTGCGGAATTAAAATAGAATCAGTTAATAGGGAATCTACCATAATATCCCTATGGCTGTTAGATTGATATAATTTAAGCAGATCCTTGTTGTAGGATAGGTACGAAGCAATTTCCCTGCTCATCTGTAAAAGATCCAAGGATTTGCGATAAATCGGAATCGTACTTAAGTTTTTGTAAGGCATCTTTTTATAACAACTTCTATTATATAAAATTACGTCGAAATTAGCAAATTGGAGTTTATATAACAAAGTAAAATTGTATTTTAGCTATTGAAAGTTAATAATTTTAATCCATTTAGTTTTGAATACAAAGATTGATGTCCTTAATTGGAAGATTTTAAAATTACTTCAGGAAAATGCCAGGGAATCTTTTGCCAATATTGGCCGAAAAGTGGGCTTAACACCCCCTGCGGTTGCCGAAAGAGTGAAGAAAATGGAAGACATCGGGGTTATCTCAGGTTACAAAGCTGTGGTGTCCCATTCACATACCGGTTATCAATTAAAAGCTATAATTACGCTGCGTGCCTTTATGGGGAAGTTACGGCCTTTCTTGGATATTGTAAACACTTATGAAGAAGTAGTTAATTGTTATAGGATTACGGGCAATGAAAATATTATAATGTTGGTGGTCTTAAAAGATCAATTTCATTTGGAAAAATTTATAGACAAGCTTATTCAATATGGGGAGACGCGTACCCATATTATTCTATCCGATGTAGTGTCCAACGCGCCCATTAAAAAAAGAGAGGCGTAATAGTAGCTATATAACAGGTAAATTGTAATTAAAAGAGGTTGATAGCTTTGGTGCTATATTTTTATTATTTAATTTAATGTATTGTAACGCCTAGGTGCAAAGAGCTGGAAGTATTTTTGGCTGTAATAACGGTTAACAGTATCTATGGCGTTTCGGAATGGCCGAAATATTATATTAATTTGGCTAGATATTTGATGACAATAATTCTATGAGAAAAATAATATTATTTCTGTTTCTTGGAGTCGGTTTATTGGGTAGTTCACAACAGATGACCTTGAAAAAAGGTGTCGTAATCGATTCAATTGTGGTAAAGGATTCCATATCTGAAAGTTATTCCCTATTTCTACCTACCAGCTTTGAAATGGATAGGAATTGGCCCATACTTTTTGTTTTTGATATGGAAGGTCAAGGAAAAAGGGCCATACGTATGTTCAAGGGGGCGGCGGAAAAGCATGGGTATATTCTTGCGGCACCCAACAATGTAAATGATTCTTTGACCACTTCCCAGAATATCCTGATTACAGGAAGAATGTTCAATGATATTATTGGACTGTTGCCCATTCATAAGAATAGAACCTATAGTGCCGGCTTTGATAGTGGTGCCAGATTTGCATCAGTGCTACCTATTTTTGTAAGAGGTATAGCTGGCGTAATTTCCTGCGGCGCCGTATATCCCAATATGGATATATTGGATACGAACAATTTATTTCATTTTATAGGTATTGTAGGAAAGGAGGATTATGCCTATCCGGAAATGTTGGTTGGGAAGTCCCTTATGGGGCGTTTAAAATTTCCCAATCAATTATTGGTATTTAACGGGGGGCATGAATGGCCAGATACCAAATATCTTGGAAAGGCCTTGGAAATTTTCACTTTGTCAGCCATGGCTAAAGGGCAATCGGAGATAGATGAGGTTTATATAAATGATACGTATGCCCAAAATTTGGAGGAAATCAATCTTTTGATTAGATCCAACAGATTAATTCAGGCCGATAATTTATTGGATGAAGTTATGTCCGTATATAGGGTCTTGAAGGATACGGATTCCCTTAAAAAAATAAAGCGTGAACTTAAAAAAGATAAGCTTTTTAAGACCATGACACGCAATGAGAACAACACTTTATTGAAGGAGTCATTTATTAAGGAGGATTATGTATATTATTTGGAGGAGGATTTAGCAACCTATAATTATAATAATTTGGGTTGGTGGATTTATCAAATGGGTGAGTTGAAGAAATACGATAACAGTAAAATAGAGGCGGAAAGAGAAATGGGAAAACGTCTTTTGGGTTATGTAAATGCACTGATCGAAGATAATATAGATATAGTAAATTCCGGAAGTCAGGTAGATCAGGAAGTTCTGAGTCTGCTTTGGATGCTAAAGACGATAACGGATCCCTTGGACCATAGCTATTACCTCAAAATAATATCGAATAGTGCTAGAATGGAGGATTACGGAACCTCCCTGTTTTATTTGGAAGAATTATTAAAGAAAGGATATACGGACAAAGTTGAATTATATGGTTTGGAAAATACCGCTTTGCTACGTATAACCCCCGAATTCAATGACATTGTGGCCAAATACTTAAAAGATGCCCGTTACGAAACCATTGAAGAATAAGTAACTGTCCTAGGGGTAATTATGGCTTGTTGAAGGCTATTGATTCCTGGTATCATTCCTCATCACATATTTAGTTCCGATTTCAGGGAAACGGACAAGGGCGAGGGTAGCTATTTTTTAGATTTAAACTTTTTTACAAAAAAACTTCCATTAATAGTTTCGGATTTACTTCATAAACCGGCCTAAGGTAGGGTTGCTATCCAAAATTCTTTTATTCAGAAAAATGGATGTTGTATTTTTATGCCAAAAGCAGGAAAATGAAGCAATTATTTTTGGTTTTATTCTTATTGTCATTGAGCTGTAAGGAAAAGAGGTACCATGATCAAGAGGAAAAGAATACGGTGGAACTGGAGTCCGGGGCCATGGAGGATATTGTGCAATTTCAGAAAAAAATGAATGAAGAATTCAAGGATCCTGAAACCTCGCCCTTGCCGGATAGGTTTAGAAAGGATTTTACAACTTTGGATTTTTATGAGCCGGATACCACCTATAGGATTATCGCAAAATTCACTCGGACACCCGAGGCCTTACCTTTTATGATGCCGACCACTACAGAACGTCAGACGGAGGAGGTTGTTTTTGGGATTATAACTTTTAGTCTAAAAGGACGTACCCATAAATTGGAAGTTTATCAAAATCAGGAATTGATGCAACAGGAGAAATACAGGGATTATTTGTTTTTGCCCTTTGCGGACCTTACCAATGGGGAGGAAACTTATGGTGGGGGAAGATATTTAGACTTGACTATTCCCACAGGAGATACAATTCTTTTGGATTTTAATAAGGCCTATAATCCATACTGTGCTTACAATCCAAAATATTCCTGTCCGTTGGTTCCCAAGCAGAATAGGCTCGATATTGAGATTACGGCAGGGGTGAAGGCGTTTAAAAAGGAATGAAAATAAAAAGCCCCGCTTTAAGCGGGGCTATAAATAATAAACTCAATTTTTTTAGAAAGAGTAAACGGCTGCTAGTACAAATGAGGATAAGCTCTTTTGTGGAGCCAAATCCGAATCTAGAAAATTAAAGGAATCATCTGATGCACTATCCAATCGCAACTCAGGCTTGATTATTAAATTGCCTATTGTGGCGCTACCTGTAAGAGTTACTGCAAAAACACTGGAATCTTCAACCCCAGTTCCAATGGCGCCATAGTCTCCTGTTTCTGTGAAATATTCACCTCTTAATCCTAAGGTAAAGTTATCAGAAGTAGCGTATTGTGGATAAAGAGCTACACCGGCAAAACCAATATCATCATTATCGTAAAGGGCCGCATTGACTCCTAAAAAGAATGATTCTGATAAATCGAATCCACCTGTGAAGTCAATTTCAAATGCCCCGTCATCAGCAAGGAAGTTTAGGAATTGACCACTATATCCCAATTGAGCACCGAAAGCATATTTCTCTGTAGGATTCAATTCAGTTTGATCGGTTGGGTTCATGATCGCCAACATTAAGCTAAAATCATCAGATAGGGCAAAGTCTGCTTTCAACCCAGTGTGGGAGAAAGGACCGTAAGAAAACAAGTAGGATGTACTGTAGTTAAAATTGGCAACAGGGGATATTACTTCGTAACCTAAGAAGGTGTTAAAGTTACCGAATGTCAATTTAACCGATTCGCTTAAATTCCAGTATACATACAATTGGTTTACAATGTTTCCGGTAGCTGAATATAAAGGAGAAGCAAAAATAGCATCTGTTCCTCTAGGTCCAAAAACAAGGTCGGCTACAAACCCAACATCTTCTCCTTCGTAAGCGGCAATCACATTGGCCATTCCTAAAGCAAAACCAGGTAAGTTGGCAAATGAAGATCCAGGAGCGGCATTAGGTAGGCCAGAAGTATCGTCAAAACCGTTGTCACCATTTAAGTTAGTTCTGTAGTAGGCATCAACACTTCCGCTTAGGCTAAATTTCTTGGCTTCCTCTTCGTCTTCTTGGGCGAAAGTTACTGTTGAGGCAAGGGCAAATGCTAGTAATAGTAAATTTTTTACGTATTTTGTATAAATAATCGTTTTCATAATTCAATTGTTTGTATCCTTTGTCTAAGGATGTTAGCTAATTATTGAGTATTGTGATGAAAAAAGGTTATTAACGGAGCGTTCTGCAAAACGCTCCGTTACCTTTTGTTTTGTTTATTAGTGTTGGTTCATTCTGAAGTCGGCATAAGCATCCATTCCGTGCTCATGTAAATCCAAGCCTTCCAATTCTTCTTCTTTGGAAACTCTGATACCAGAAGTTTTCTTGATTGCGAAAAGAATTATAAATGCAGTAACACAGCAGAAAACACCAGCTGCAGCTACTCCTGTTAACTGATATAAAAATTGTGTTACACCAGCTTTAACTCCAAAGATTCCTACTGCCAAAGTACCCCAGATACCACAGATAAGGTGCACTGCAACTGCTCCAACTGGATCGTCCAGTTTTAATTTGTCCACCAAGGCAACACCCAATACAATAACTGCACCTGCAATTAGACCTATAAGGATGGACTCGAAAGGAGACATTAAGTCAGCTCCGGCTGTAATTCCTACCAAACCGCCCAAGATACCGTTCAACATCATGGTAAGGTCATAGTTTTTGTAAAGAACTGTAGATAAAATAAAAGATCCTATACCACCTGCAGCTGCAGCCAAACAAGTTGTAACCAATACTATTGAAGTCCCAGCTGGATCTGCAGATAATACCGATCCTCCATTAAAGCCGAACCAGCCTAACCAAAGAATAAGTACCCCTGCTGCTGCCAAAGGAATGTTGTGTCCTGGAATTGCATTTGGTGTGCCATCTTCGTTAAATTTACCAATTCTTGGTCCTAATATATATATGGCAATTAAAGCTGCCCATCCTCCAACGGAATGTACCAAGGTAGATCCTGCGAAATCATGGAAACCTCCATCTTCACCACCTAGTGTGGAAAGGAATCCGCCACCCCATTGCCAAGATCCTACAATTGGATATACCAGACCTACATATACTATGGTGAATATCATGAATCCACCTAGTTTAATACGTTCTGCTACTGCTCCAGAAACAATGGTAGCAGCTGTTGCGGCAAACATCGCTTGGAAAAGAAAGTCTGTCCAATAGGTATATCCTTCACTATAGGTAAGGTCCAAACTACCATCTGGTAATATTGGGGCTTCAAGGCCGAATCCTGCAAAACCAAGGTAGCCGTTGAAATCACCAGGATACATAAGGTTAAATCCTCCTATATAATATAGGAGCAACCCTGTACAAATGATGAATACGTTCTTAAATAAAATGTTGATTGTGTTTTTTTGTCTGGTTAGTCCGATTTCCAAAAGTGAAAATCCTAAATGCATGAAGAATACGAGAGCCGTACATATCATCATCCAAACGTTATTTGCTGTAAATAATCCTACGTCCATGTTGTTGTTGTTGTTGTTTGTTGGTTCTTAATTTTTTTAGTTGATTCCTGCTTTTCCGCTTTCTTTTGTTCTGATGCGATAGGCTTCCAAAACTTCGGAAACGAAAATTTTACCGTCACCTACGTTGCCGGAATACGCTGTTTCCAGAATAGTGTTTACGGTAGTCTCCAAGAAATCGTCCGATATTACAATGGAAAGATACCTGCGTTGAATGTCGGATGTACTATAGGAAATGCCTCTATAGACATGACCTTCTTTTTCATTTCCAACTCCCGTTACGTCCCAGTAACTAAAAAAGTTTACTCCAATTTGATGTAACGCTTTTTTTACGTCATCAAATTTTGACTTCCTAATAATTGCCTCGATTTTTTTCATAATTGATTTATTATTTATGAGACAAAAATATATATTAAATACATACCCCCCTATTTTTTAGGGGGTATATGCGTTAGAATTACATTTTATATAAAAATGCCCCATTTATTTTAAGGGTATAATGATTCATAAAGATTATTATGTTGATTTGTTAAAACTTTTAACACTTGTTTTGGTCAAAAACTGAAAAAATCGCGTCTTTTTGGGTATTTTACTATTGATAATGCAGGAAAATGATCAATTCCACCAAAATAAATAGAAAGGTCAATAAATGTGTTAAAAGATTTTGATGGGAGTTTATAACTTGGAAAACCAGAATCCGATAGCTACGGCAAGGATTCCAATTACAAGACTGGCAAGAGTATAAGCAGCAAAGTTGATGAGGTCCCCGGTTTTTAGAAAGGAGTGTTGTTCCAGGGCAAAAGTTGAAAAAGTAGTGAAGCCACCACAGAAGCCTGTAGTTAATAATAAGGTCTGATTGGCTGAAAGGAAATTGTTTTTAATAGAAAGTCCTAAGATAAAACCAATAAGCAGGCAACCTAATATATTGGCTATAAAAGTGCCGAGAAAAAAATTATGAAAAGTATTGTTGAATGTTTTGCTTATTAAAAACCGTAAGCCGCTACCTAGGCCCCCTCCAAGAAAGACGAGTAGAAACTGCTTCATTTACATATTGCTTTTATTCCTTGGTCAAGGTAAATAAAATATATCATATATATAAAGGTCTCAATAATGGGCATAGCGTAATTGTAAATACTACCATAAAATAGTATTTAGGCAAAGATGCATTAATTTTCTTTTAGACAAGAATTAAACTGCCTTCTTATATTTCGAGTTAATTAAATCTAGGGGGAAGATTACTGTAGTAGATTCTGAAATACTTTTGACGGACTTTTCTTTCTTTTTGGGGCTACTGTTAAAACTAACTAAAAAAAGTAATGCGTTTATGCCAATAAGAACTAATAAAATACTGAAAAAAGTTACCATACAACTAAGTGATTTAGTTACTTAACGCAAAATTACGTCATTTCGTACATTAAACGTTCTAAAAGTCCAATTTGTTATATGAGGGTGTTCTTTTTATGGGGAAGCAAAAATAAATGTTAATTTTTAAGGAAATATTTAATAAGGAATAATATTACTATGAATAATGTGAAGAAAAGTCCTACCCATTTAACGCCTTTGTAATTTTTTTCATGTAATTTTTTGTCTTTTTGATAGGATATCGCAGTAATTACTACAAAAGCGACAAAGAAAAGACCTGCAAAAATTAATTGTCCGGTACTGAACATATTTATATTTTTACGCAAATCTAACTTAAATAATTACAATAATGAAAAGTAAACTTAGTGCGGTAGAATTGTTTCATAATTCGTTTGGGTTGGGTGTTTCCAAAGAGATCAGGGCAGATTTGGGCAAGGATAAGAATTTACTTCGGTTTAATTTGATGGACGAGGAAAATAAGGAATATTTGGAGGCTGCAACCAACAACGATGTAGTTGAGGTGGCGGACGCCCTTGGCGATATGCTATATATATTGTGTGGAACTATACTGGAACATGGTATGCAATATAAAATTGAGGAAGTTTTCGAGGAAATACAACGGAGCAATATGAGTAAATTGGGAGAAGATGGCAAACCTATTTATAGGGAGGATGGAAAAGTGCTTAAAGGGCCCAATTATTTTAAGCCCAACTTGGTAGACATTTTGGATAAAAAATAGGGCATCGAATTTTGGGATGTACAATTGAATCAAAAAAAAGCCCTTCATCTATTTATTACAGAAGAAGGGCTTTCTATAGGTGTAAATTTAATATTACTTGATATCCACTTGATATCTCCAGCCAAATTTATCTTCCGCCTTGTTATATTGTATGTCTGTAATACGCTTCTTTAAAATGGAGGCGTAACTATCTTTTATTTCCGGAAGGTCATAATCCTTTTCTTGGTAACCAAAAGTGGCGATAGGGGAGATTACCGCAGCGGTACCTGCTCCGAACATTTCTTTAAGACTACCGTTTTTTGAAGCTTCAACAACCTCTTTTACTGTAATTTTTCTAACCTCTACCGCTATGTTTTCGTCTTTGGCAATCTCTATAATGCTCTTTCTGGTTATACCGTCCAATATTCTATCGCTCGTAGGACTGGTAATTAAAGTATCATTTATTCGAACAAAAATATTCATGGCACCAGCCTCCTCAATATATTCGTGGCTGTTGTCATCGGTCCAAATTACTTGGTTATAACCCTTTTCAACTGCCAACTGTGTAGGGTAAAACTGTCCGGCGTAATTACCGCCGGTCTTGGCAAAACCCACACCACCATTGGCTGATCTTGAATATTTCTCCTCTATCAAAACTTTTACCTTCCCAGCAAAATAGGAGGCCGATGGGGAACAGGCAATAATAAATTTGTATTCGTCCGAGGGGGAAGCATGGAATCCGCATCCAGACGCAAATACAAAAGGTCTAATATATAAGGAGCTTCCTTCGGCGGTTGGAATCCATTTATGATCCAATTTCAAAAGTGCCGTTAAACCGTCCATAAAGTAATTTTCAGGGAATTCCGGCATGGCAAGTCTTTTGGACGATATGTTGATCCGTTTTTGGTTTTCCAAAGGACGAAAGAGCCAGACATTTTGATCTTTGTCCTTATAGGCCTTCATTCCTTCAAAAACAGATTGTCCGTAATGAAAAATTTTAGCGGATGGGTCAAGCGTAATGGGTTGATAGGGAACTATTTTTGGTGTTTCCCAAGCGCCATTCTTATAATCGCAGACCATCATGTGATCTGTAAAATACTTCCCAAACGATAAATTATCAAAATCTACTTTATCAATTTTCGAGTCTTTAACTTTCTCAACTATTATTGAATTTGAAACAGTTTGCATAGAGATTTAATTTAAAGCAATAAAATTAAGCAAATATCATTAGTAGTACTTCTTTTTTCGTCTAAAAATACCCAGTTTTGTAAAGTGATTTAAATTCTGAATATTTTGAGGCAATTTAACATTTTGATTGTGATTTTTATGGTGTTTTCGGCTAGTGTGGCGCAAAATAAGACGTTGGTGCCGACCAAGACATCCTTAATTGACGAGAGTTATGAATATTTTGGAACTCAATTTGACGATTCCGACGCCTTAAGTAGTGGGGAAATGCTTGGGAATTATGAAAAAATGTCCAAAGCAGATAGGCTTGCATCCAAGTTTTTCGCTCTGGTAACGGAGGTTTGTAAGGCAAAAGGATGTTGGATGAAATTGCAATTGGGGAATGGCGAAGTAAGCATGGTTAAATTTAAGGACTATGGTTTCTTTGTACCACAGGAATTAGTGGGAAAAGAGGTTATTGTAAATGGTTTGGCCTTTGTTGAAGAAATGAGTATAACGGACCAAAGACATTTTGCCCGTGATGGGGGAAAATCTGAAGAGGAAATTGCCGCTATAATAAAGGTTGAGAAAAAATATGCTTTTGAGGCAGATGGAGTACTGATAAAAGAATAATTTGAAAAGGAAAATCATAACTACCGCAGATGGTTCCAAAACCATTCAGATCGAAGATTGGAACGAACAGTACCATTCAATTCACGGTGCTGTACAGGAAGCTTATCATGTTTTTATAAAGCACGGTTTGTCCTTGTTCCGTGACCAACAATTGTCTATTTTGGAAATAGGCTTCGGAACGGGCTTGAATGCACTTATAACATTGGTGGAATCTGAAAAGCTAGGTTTGGATATAGCTTATAAAGGTGTAGAGGCTTATCCAGTACTCCCTGAAGAACTGGAGCAGTTAAACTATAGTGGGGCACTGGATGCAAAGGATTTTGAACAGCATTTTTTTAATATGCACCAAACTTCTTGGGAGCAATCACATCCAATATCGGCCAATTTTTCACTGATAAAACAGCAGATCGATTTTAAGGAAATTTCAGACGTTAATCTGTTTGATCTGATTTATTTCGATGCCTTTGGTGCCAGGGTGCAACCAGAACTTTGGACCGAGGAAGTTTTTGCCATTATGTTCAAGGCATTGAAAAAAGATGGGGTGTTGGTTACCTATTCGGCCAAAGGAAGTGTTAGGAGAGCTATGCAGGCTGTAGGGTTTGTTGTGGAACGTTTACCAGGGCCTCCAGGGAAAAGGGAAATGCTGAGAGCCTTAAAGGTTTCTTAATTGTTGTACTATTATTATGGATTACTTCACATCTCAAGGACTTGGACTGTTAAACCTAAACTAAATTCAATCATTTAAATCCTAAAAACCCATATATTTATATCAAAGTTGATAGAAAGAAAGCAAGGGTATGAAGGTTTTGATAACAGGTGCAACAGGTTTGGTGGGGAGTGAAATTGTGAATTTGTGCAAACAAAACAATATCTCGGTAAATTACTTGACCACCAATAAGGATAAAATCGTTTCCCAGACGGATTTTAATGGCTTTTACTGGAATCCGGAAAAAGATGAAATAGATGCAAATTGCTTCAATGGGGTAACTACAATAATCAATCTCGCAGGGTCCAGCATATCTAAGAGATGGACACGAAGCAATAAAAAAAAGATACTTAACAGTAGGGTAAAATCCCTGAGAACTTTGTTGGGGGCTATATCCAAAGTAGGAGCGCATAGTATTAAAACAATAGTGTCTGCTTCAGCAATAGGGATTTACCCCAATTCCCTTTCCCAATATTATAGGGAAGATGTAGAAGATATAGATGATAGTTTCTTGGGCGAGGTGGTATCTATTTGGGAGAAAGAGGTAGATGCCTTTGAAAAATTGAATATCCAAACTGCCAAGATTAGGATAGGATTGGTAATGTCCGATAAAGGAGGAGCATTGCCGGAAATGGCCAAGCCCGTAAAATATTATATGGGGGCTGCCATGGGTTCGGGCAATCAATGGCAATCTTGGATTCATCTTCAAGATCTAGGCCGGTTATTTCTACATGTAATTTCAAATGACCTAACGGGAATTTATAATGCGGTGGCCCCAAATCCGGTGACCAATGTTAAGCTTACCAAGGAAATTGCAAGAGTTTTGCAAAGACCTTT
Organism: Arenibacter sp. S6351L; assembly: GCF_023016025.1. Classification (NCBI taxonomy): domain Bacteria; kingdom Pseudomonadati; phylum Bacteroidota; class Flavobacteriia; order Flavobacteriales; family Flavobacteriaceae; genus Arenibacter; species Arenibacter sp. S6351L. Next base: position 90,603 of record NZ_JALKBB010000009.1, read on the forward strand.
GTTTCTGCCCAATATTCCAAGAACACTGATGCGTTTGGTTTTAGGTGAAATGTCCTATTTGTTATTTGCCAGTCAGCGTGTAAGTAGTAAAAAAATTGAAGATTCGGGTTTTGATTTTATATATCCCAATATTTGCAGGGCATTGGAAAATATTTATTTGGACAAAGGAGAGTATAGGGCTATGGATGCGCTCTACCGGAATGAGTTTATTTCATAGGCATAATAATCATAATAGTTTTTTGAGTTCTGAACATCCGCCATTGGCGGATGTTTTTTTATAAAGTTTAATGACATTATGACATTTTTAAAGAATTGGCAGTACTTTTGCCATTTGAAATTCGGAAGTATATAAATGTATTTTAAATGAGCAACGAAAATAAAACAGAAGAGATGGAAGATGATGTTCTGAACAATATAGAGAATCAAGAATCGGAACAAGACGGTTCATCTACCGGGGGCGGGGACTTTGATCAAAGAGAAGAACTTAGCCAGGAAGAGCAATTGCAGGAAGATCTGAATAAGGAGAAGGACAAGTTTTTGCGTCTTTTTGCAGAATTTGAGAATTATAAAAGACGTACATCCAAGGAAAGAATGGATTTGTTTAAAACGGCAGGCCAAGAAGTTATTGTGTCATTACTGCCAGTTATTGATGATTTTGACCGTGCATTAAAGGAAATTTCCAAATCGGAGGATCAGGAAATGTTCAAGGGCGTAGAATTAATAAGCAATAAATTCAAGGAAACCTTAAAAAATAAAGGTCTGCAAGAAATTGAAGTCAAGCAAGGTGACGCTTTTGATGCGGAAATTCACGATGCTATCACCCAAATTCCAGCTCCTAGTAAAAAGTTGAAAGGAAAGGTAGTAGATGTAGTAGAAAAAGGTTTTAAACTGGGTGATAAAATTATACGCCATCCAAAAGTGGTTGTTGGAAATTAAAAATATTTTATGAAGGAGGATTATTATGACATCTTGGGCATTGGGAAAAATGCTACAGCGGCTGAAGTAAAGAAAGCTTACCGGAAAAAGGCAATCGAGTACCATCCTGACAAGAATCCTGGTGATGCCAAGGCAGAGGAAATGTTTAAGAAAGCGGCCGAAGCCTATGAAGTATTAAGCGACCCTAATAAGAAAGCACGTTATGACCAGTATGGTCATGCAGCCTTTGAGGGCGGCGGCGGATTTGGCGGCGGTGGCATGAATATGGATGATATTTTTAGCCAGTTCGGTGATATTTTCGGCGGTGCCTTTGGCGGTGGAGGCTTTAGTGGCTTTTCCGGATTTGGTGGCGGTGGTGGCCAAAGACGTGTAAAGGGAAGCAATTTAAGAATCAGGGTTAAGTTGACCCTCGAGGAAATAGCGAATGGGGTTGAAAAGAAAATAAAAGTAAGGAGAAAAGTTCAGGCAGAAGGGGTAACCTATCAAACCTGCGGGACCTGTGGAGGTCGTGGACAGGTAACCAAAATAACCAATACAATTCTCGGAAGAATGCAGACCGCAGCTACCTGTAGTGCCTGTGGGGGAAGTGGACAAATTATTGATAAGAAGCCTAGTGATGCGGATGCCAATGGACTAAAGGTTTCTGAGGAAACCGTGAGTATCAATATTCCTGCTGGGGTAGAGGATGGTATGCAGTTAAAAGTACCCAACAAAGGAAACGATGCTCCAGGAAATGGAGTTCCCGGGGATTTATTGGTGGCCATTGAGACAGAAGAGCACGATACGCTAAAGCGCGAAGGGGATAATCTTCATTACGACCTTTATATTAGTATTTCTGAAGCAGTTTTAGGTACCTCTAAAGAGATTGATGCCGTAGGAGGTAAGGTAAGGATTAAATTGGAAGCTGGGATTCAGTCCGGTAAAATCTTAAGGTTAAGAGGAAAAGGTATTACCAGTTTAAACGGCTATGGCAGTGGAGATTTATTGGTGCACGTAAATGTTTGGACACCAAAAGAATTAAATAAGGAGCAAAAGGATTTTTTCGAGCGTATGCAGAACAACGAAAATTTTGAGCCTAGACCCGAGAAATCGGATAAATCTTTCTTCGAAAAGGTCAAGGATATGTTCTCCTAGAAGAGCGATTACGGTTTTAAATAAAAAACGTATATTTGAGATAATATTGGGAAACCAGTATTATTTTCTTTTTCATAGCAATTTTTTTTCCCATCCTTGATTCGTTAAGGGTGGGTTTTGTTTTTTTAGTGAAACCCCGTTTTTATAAGCCCCGAAGGGGTGCAATAAACACGGTTGGTTGAACTAATCCCGCCCTTTGGCGGGATCTTAACGTTATGCCGGGTGGGTTTTGTTAGTGAAACCCCGACTTTAAGAGCTTCAGGGAAGCGAATTAAAGTTGGATGGTTGAACTAATCCCGCCTTTTGGCGGGATCTCTTAGTAGGAATGTCCGTAAGCCCCGAAGGGGTGCAATAAACACGGTTGGTTGAACTAATCCCGCCTTTTGGCGGGATCTCTTAGTAGGGATGTCCGTAAGCTCCGAAGGAGCGCAGTAAACACGGTTGGTTGAACTAATCCCGCCTTTTGGCGGGATCTCTTAGTAGGAATGTCCGTAAGCCCCGAAGGGGTGCAGTGAACACGGTTGGTTGAACTAATCCCGCCTTTTGGCGGGATCTCTTAGTTGGAATGTCCGCAAACTCCGAAGGAGCGCAGTAAACATGGTTGGTTGAACTAATCCCGCCCCTTGGCGGAATCTCAGCGTTGAACTTGGTAAGTATTTTTGCTGAAACCCCATTTCTATCAAGATTTTTTATTTGTAGCATAGGGTATTTTGGCATTTCTTATTTCGAAATTTTACGTAGTCCGCGGTTCATAATATTGTCATAGTTAAATAATGTGAAAAAGTATAATTTATAAATTTCCGGCCTATCTCTTAAATAGCAATTATATATCTTTGGGGAAATTGCATACATGAATAATATATTGGTCGCTAATGAGGTTTCCAAGCAGTTTGGGAGCCATATAGCTCTCAACAAAGTTTCATTGGAAATTCCCAAAAATAGTATCTACGGTCTGCTGGGACCCAATGGAGCTGGGAAAACCACATTGATACGGATAATTAATCAAATAATTTATCCGGATCATGGGGCAATTTTCTTTGATGGCAAGCCTTTGCAGGCCCAACATATTTCTATGATTGGATATTTGCCCGAGGAAAGGGGACTTTATAAAAGTATGAAAGTGGGGGAGCAGGCCCTATATCTTGCCCAGTTAAAAGGACTGTCCAAGGCCGATGCCAAAAACAGGTTAAAATATTGGTTCGATAGACTGGAGATCGGGGATTGGTGGAATAAGAAAATACAGGAACTCTCCAAGGGCATGGCTCAAAAGATCCAATTCATTGTTACAGTTTTACACGAGCCAAAACTTCTGATCTTTGATGAGCCCTTTAGCGGTTTTGATCCTATAAATGCCAATCTTATTAAAGATGAAATCCTTCAATTAAGGGATAAAGGCACCACCATAATTTTTTCTACGCACCGAATGGAATCTGTGGAGGAATTATGCGAGTATATTGCCTTGGTACACAAGTCCGAGAAAATATTGGATGGCAAACTTAGTGATATAAAAAAAGCATATAGGAATAATATTTATAAGGTAGGACTAGGTATACAAAGCGCCAACGGACTCTTGGAGGATCTAAAGGATAAATTTGAAATTCTATCTTCGGAATATGTAGACGATGGATTGCAACTAAATTTTACGGTGCAATTGCCCTCTGATGATACAGGTCCCTTTCTATCCCATTTATCGGGCAAGGCAAATGTCAACAATTTTATGGAGACAATTCCATCAGCAAACGACATATTTATAAGAACCGTTCAATCCAAATAATGTTTATGGGTAAGTTATCGCTCATCATAAAACGCGAATATTTAGCAAAAGTTCGAAATAAATCATTTGTGGTCATGACTTTTTTGAGTCCGATCCTCATGGTGGGAATGGTAGTTCTTATTGTGTATCTGACCAAGATCAATGATAACGAAATAAGGACTATTGGCATATTAAATGAAAGCAATTATTTTTCCACAGATTTTCAGGGAACGGAAAGCACTTCGTATGTAAAGTTTAAGGATATTGGCTTGGAGGCGGCGAAGGACTCTATTCAGAAAATGGGATTTTATGGCTTGCTTTACATTCCCAATGAACAGGACTTGGAACAAGTGGCAAGCAGGTCTTTCTTTTACAGCAAGGATGCTCCGGGTTCTTCTTTATTGGATAATTTGGAAGATGTTTTCGAAGACCGTTTACGTTTGCAGCGATTACAGGAACTAGGGGTGTCGGTATCCGATTTCGAGAGTGTGGGCAATAATTTTGAAATCAAGACTGCTACCTTTACCGGGGAACAGAACCTGAAGGGAATAACCGAAATCAAGGCGTTTATAGGTGGGGCATTTGGGTACCTGATCATGATGTTCATCATTATTTATGGTGGATTTGTTATGCGCAGTGTGATAGAGGAAAAAACAACTAGGATAATAGAAGTTATTATCTCTTCAGTGAAACCCTTTCAGCTTATGCTGGGAAAAATTATTGGGACCTCCTTGGCCGGAGTAACCCAATTTGCTATCTGGATTATTTCGGCTTTTGTAATGTTCGGTGTATTGATTCTTGTTTTCGACATTGATCCATCCGCCCTTAATTCCGGGGCAAGTAATGCACCTGGTTTAATAGGGGGGGCTGCCTATGTGGCAGCATCAGATTCTGCCATGCAATTATATGCGAACGAACTTTTTAGGATACCTTGGATAATGCTTATTTGTTTTTTTGTGATCTATTTTGTCCTCGGCTACCTAATATATAGCTCAATATATGCGGCAATAGGGGCTGCGGTAGACAACGAGACAGATACACAACAGTTTATTTTTCCAATTATATTGCCATTAATGTTGGCCATTTATGTAGGTTTCTTTTCTGTCTTTAATAACCCTCATGGCCCTATTGCTGTAGGATTCTCATTATTTCCTTTAACATCACCTATTGTAATGCTCATGCGTCTACCGGGCGGTATCGGTGAAGGAGGGGTGCCAATTTGGGAGGTTGTGGTTTCTATTCTACTATTAATTATCACTTTTATCGGTATTGTATGGCTGGCGGCCAAAATATATAGGGTAGGGATATTGATGTACGGAAAAAAGCCTTCTTATAGGGATTTGCTTAAATGGCTGAAATATTAGTATGGAAGAACTAAAGAATTTTTTTAATGGCTTGAATGAATTCCTAAGCTATAAAATTTGGAATGGGGATAAGGTGGATATAACGGCAGCTACCTTTTTAACCATAATTATTTCAATAATTGTAGTAAACTTTTTCCTAAAACTGGTTCACAAACTGGTCACTGCAAAGTTGCCTGAAGAGGACAAGAATAAGTTTATCAGTGTTTTTGGATTTTTAAGATACTTGTTCTACATATTTGTGGTGTTGGTTATTCTGCATACCTCCGGGGTTAATCTCACCGTCTTGTTGACCGCGTCGGCGGCACTGTTTGTTGGTTTGGGATTTGCCCTTCAATATTTGTTCCAGGACATCATCTCCGGTATTCTGATTATAACGGATCAGTCCTTGCGCGTTGGGGATATTGTGGAGGTAAATCAAAAAGTAGGACAGGTGTTTGAAATACGATTAAGGACTACGAGGGCACTTACAAGGGATGACAAGGTAATTATAATTCCCAACCATCAATTTTTAACGGATAGCATTTATAATTATACTCAAAATCATAAAAGTACTAGGGAGAACGTTAAGGTTGGAGTGGCCTATGGAAGCGATGTTGTTTTGGTGACTAAAATTTTGGAAAATATCGCTAGTGAACAGAAAGGGGTCTTAAAAAATCCCAAGCCATTTGTTCTTTTTGAAGACTTTGGGGATTCTGCATTATTGTTTTCCATCAATTTTTTCATTAATGACAGTTATGGAGATCCAAAAATTAAAAGTGCTATGCGGTATATGATTGATGCTAAATTTAGGGAACATAATATAAGTATTCCTTTTCCTCAAAGGGATGTGCATATGTTTCAATCCCGTCCAATTCAAACAATGCAAGTCGAAAAAAAGGATGTTGGGAATGGGAATTAGAATAAAGGGTAGGGAATTCATATTGGGATTCTTATTGTCGATTAATTTTTGTCACGCCCAAACACCGGATGTTTTTAGGTTGGAGTATATGCTAATGCCCAGAAATACGGCTGAAGCAAAGTTGTCCAGAATTAAATTGGTGGCCAACGTGCCAATTAAAGTGGGGAAGAACGACAATATTATTGTCGGGGGCGAATACAACCGCATTGAATACGATCTAAATCGTAGAACACCTTATGACGATGTAATCACAGAAACATTTCACGTGGCCGATTTAAATATGGCCTACATATTGCAATACAATACGGACTGGCGCTTTGTTGGGGTCTTAACACCTCGTTTATCGTCAACTTTGACCAACGATATTGGTCAAGGGGATGTCTCCGTGAACATGACCATAGGGGCGCTTCGGGATAGACCAAAAATTGAGAAACCAACACGCTTGGTATTGGGAATAGCCTATAACTCAACGGTAGCCATTAGAGTGCCTTTGCCCTTGGTCTATTTTGAAAAGAGGTTTCATCCCAATTGGGCATATGTGGTGGGGGCTCCAAAAAGTGGTATGAAGTACTTTTTTAACGATAATCATATGCTGCAAACGGAGTTTATTTTGGATGGATATTACGTAAATTTACAGAATACGGTGATTAGCTCGGATTCTGGTGTTGCCTCTTCCATTTCCACCTCGGTTGCTTTGTTTACATTGGGATACCAATATGCGGTGGCCAAAAATATTTTCTTTTATGGCTATGCCGGCCATACCTTGTTTCAGGCAGGTGTGCTGAGGGATGAAGACCGAAATGATATTTTTACATTGAACGACCAGCCTAGTTTCTATTTTAGAACAGGTTTTAGAATTGGAATTTAAAATACTTAATTATGTCTAGAATACTAGTTATAGAGGATGAATCGGCCATTAGAAGGGTTTTGGTAAAAATCCTTTCGGAGGAAAATGAAAACTATAAAGTAGAGGAGGCCGAAGATGGGTTGATGGGGTTGGAAACAATAAAAAAAGATGATTTTGATCTTGTACTGTGCGATATAAAAATGCCCAAAATGGATGGGGTCGAAGTTTTGGAAGCAGCTAGAAAAATAAAGCCCGAAATCCCCTTTATTATGATTTCCGGGCACGGAGACTTGGATACGGCAGTGAATACCATGAGGCTCGGTGCCTTCGATTATATTTCGAAACCGCCAGATCTAAACAGGTTGTTGACTACCGTGCGCAATGCCTTGGATAGAAAGGATTTGGTGGTGGAGAACAAGATCTTAAAGAAAAAAGTTAGTAAAAACTATGAAATGATCGGAGAAAGCAAAGAAATCTCCGTAATTAAGGAAATGATAGAGAAGGTGGCCCCAACCGATGCTAGAGTCCTAATTACGGGTTCCAATGGTACCGGTAAGGAACTTGTGGCCCATTGGATCCATGAAAAAAGCGAACGAAATGCCAATCCTTTAATAGAGGTCAACTGTGCGGCAATCCCTTCCGAATTGATAGAGAGCGAACTTTTTGGGCACGTTAAGGGAGCTTTTACGTCAGCTGTAAAGGACCGGGCCGGTAAGTTTGAGGCCGCCAATGGTGGAACCATATTTTTGGACGAAATAGGGGATATGAGCCTCTCTGCCCAAGCAAAGGTACTCAGGGCACTTCAGGAGAATAAAATAAGCAGGGTTGGGTCGGATAAAGATATCAAAGTAGATGTCAGAGTAGTGGCCGCAACCAATAAGGACCTAAAAAAGGAAATAGAAAACGGAAGGTTCCGTGAAGATCTATACCATAGGCTGGCCGTAATTCTTATTAAGGTTCCTGCCTTAAACGATAGAAGGGATGATATTCCTTTACTTATAAAGCATTTCTCCGAAAAAATAGCCTCCGAGCATGGAAGTGCGCCAAAAACATTTTCGGCAAAAGCCATTTCCCTATTAAAGGGGTATGATTGGACAGGGAATATTAGGGAGTTGAGAAATGTTGTAGAGCGCCTTATAATACTTGGGGGCAATGAGGTAAACGAGGAAGATGTAAAATCTTTTGCCAGTAAATAAACAACATTGGTTGTAATGGTGAAGGGCTAAATGAGTATCTATCGCTAAAGGTGATAATTGCCGTTTAAGAATTAATCCCGCCTTATTTATCTATTTTTCAGCCTAATTCCTAGTTATTGCAACCACTCAACTTTTTAAGGGCATTGGCAGCAATTTCCTTGGTTTTTAAGTTGTAATATTTTTTGCCTTCGGAAAGATTAGGTTTCATAAGTTGCTGTTCACAAATATTGTACACGTTTTGTGCAAATGCCGTGGCTTCCTTGCAGTCCACAGACTCTACCACCTTGTCCAAAGATTCCTTGAACTTTTCCAAAGCAATATCCACTTTGATTTCAAGGGTATTTTTATCCAGAGGTTTATGTGATTCTTTTTCGGCTATGGAAGTCTTGGTGTTCATGGCCAGAACATCATTATTGTACCTGCTATCATGGGAGTCGTGTTCGTCCAAGGCTTCCATACTTCCCAAAGCATTATCCAAAGCCTTTTTTAGTAATATTTTGACACTTGGTAGAGAGGTAGCCCTGGTAGCGTTGGTTAAGTTAACAGAACTTTCGTGTATAAGCTCCATGGCATGCTCGCAGCCGCAATCTTCTAATTGGGACTTGGATTTCACTATGGCGTTCAACGCTTTATAGGCAAAATATTTGGACATGTTAATGTCTTCGTTGGCTATTGCCTTTTCAGTTTGTGATTGGATGTAACCGATATTGGAACCGGCATATTCACAGGCTTTGTTACTCTTAAAGGATGAAAAAATAAACAGCGCCAAAGAACAAACAGTTATAACGGAAAGTCTCATAAAGTAGGTTTTAGTTTATCGTTATACTGGGAAATATAACCTTGTAAAGGTAATCTTACGACTTTATTTTTTCATGATTTTTTCGATGAAGTACAGATATGGACTACTTTTTTAGACCAATTGAAGCTTTCTATGGATATACGGTTATTTTTTTCTACGGATTTCCTAATAAATGATCGATAAAGTCCCACAAGGTCTCTTATTTTACTTTGGAAAAGTAAAGGCAATTCCCTATTGTCAGAAATAGATTTAATGCCCTATATATGGCATATGGCTTACGATAAGAGTTAATATTTTAGAAATCTCCAATAATTCCTATTACTTAAGGGATTCTAGCCTTATCTTTTAGGTAATATGAAAAATTTCATATATTTTTTGTTTTTAATTGCTCAATAATGGAGCACTAAAACTAATTCATGAAGAACATAGAAGCAGCGACTTATAGGGTTGATAGCGAAATTAAATTAGCAGATTTAAATACAAGGGAAGATTTGGAGTCCTCGGACAAAAAATTAAGGAAAGCGCTGGAAAGCGTTAGGATAGAGCTGGGGGAGTTTCAGGATACCATGTATGCCCATGGTAAATACAGCGTTTTAATTTGTTTACAGGGTACCGATACTGCAGGGAAAGATAGCTTGATCAGGGAAGTATTCAAAGATTTTAATGCCAGGGGAGTGGTAGTCCACAGTTTTAAGGTGCCAACAGAATTGGAATTAAAGCACGACTATATTTGGCGGCATTATATTGCCCTGCCTGCCAAGGGAAAATTTGGGGTTTTTAACCGCACACATTACGAGAATGTTTTGGTAACCAGGGTGCATCCGGAATACATTATGAACGAACATATTCCTGGGATCCATAGTGTAGATGACATAGATCAAAGTTTTTGGGACAAACGCTTTGAGCAAATAAATAATTTTGAACGCCATATTGCAGAAAATGGAACTATTATATTTAAATTTTTTCTGCATTTGTCCAAAGAAGAGCAGCGACAACGCTTATTACGCAGGTTGGAATTAAGGAAGAAAAATTGGAAGTTCTCCCCTGGGGATTTAAAGGAAAGACTTATATGGGATCAGTACCAAAAATGCTATGAAGATGCACTTAACAATACTTCAAAACCGCATGCCCCTTGGTTTGTTATTCCTTCGGACAACAAAAAGGCTGCCCGCTTAATAGTTGCTTCTATTTTATATGAAGAGTTAAAAAAATACAAAGATATAAGGGAACCGGAACTGGATGATAAAATAAAAGCTAATTTAGAACAATATAAAAAACAACTGGAAAACGAATGAGGTATTTATTGCTGGTATTTTTACTAATTACAACTCAGATTGAAGCGCAGGACAATGATCAAAAACAAATTGATGAAATATATAATACGGCCCTTACCAATGGAAAGGGCTATGCTTGGTTAAATTATTTATCCAATCAGATTGGAGGAAGGCTTTCAGGTTCTTTACAGGCACAGAAGGCCGTGGATTACACAAAAAAAGTTCTGGATACCATGGGGTTGGACCGCGTTTGGCTTCAGCCCGTTAAAGTCCCAAAATGGGTGAGGGGAACACCGGAATTTGCTTATATAGAGAGCGATCCCGGATTGACCAACAATGTTCCTATTTGCGCTTTGGGTGGATCTGTAGCAACCCCCTTTGGCGGTATAAAGGCCGGGGTTGTAGAGGTGCAGGGGATCGAAGGCTTAAAAGTATTGGGGAAAGAGAAAATTCAAGGTAAGATCGTATTTTTTAATAAAGCCATGGACCCAACCAATATTAACACCTTTATGTCCTACAAGGGCTGCGGGGACCAACGATATTCAGGTGCGGCAGAAGCGGTCAAATACGGGGCTGTAGGGGTTATTGTAAGATCGTTGAACCTTAGATTGGACGATTTTCCCCATACAGGTGCCATGAGTTATGGAGACACACCAATGGAAAGCAGGATTCCTGCTGCGGCCATAAGTACCAATGGGGCAGAACTGCTAAGTGCTACCTTGAAACTTAATCCGGGCATAAATTTTTTCTTTAGACAAAATTGTAAAATATTGCCAGATGTAGATTCCTATAATGTAATTGGGGAAATAAAAGGGAGTACCTATCCAAATGAAATTTTGGTAGTGGGAGGACATTTGGATTCCTGGGATTTGGGTGATGGTTCACATGATGATGGTGCCGGATGTGTGCAGAGCATGGAAGTACTGAGGTTGTTAAAGGCTACAGGATATAGACCTAAACGCACCATACGTGTGGTGCTCTTTATGAACGAGGAAAACGGGCTTCGTGGCGGTACCACCTATGCGGAGCAGGCGTCCAAAAATAATGAGAAACATATTTTTGCCCTCGAAAGTGATTCCGGTGGTTTTACGCCTCGTGGATTTTCTTTTGATTGCAATCAGGCCAATTTTAAGCAGGTCGAGGGTTGGAAAAGTTTGTTTGAACCCTATTTGGTACATCTGTTTGTAAAAGGCGGGAGTGGAGCGGATATTGGACCGTTAAAAAATGATAATATTGTTTTAGCGGGATTAAGACCTGACAGTCAGCGGTATTTTGATCATCACCATTCTGCAAACGATACCTTTGCCCATGTAAATAAAAGGGAATTGGAACTTGGAGCTGCCTCTATGGCCAGTTTAATCTACCTCTTTGATCAATATGGCATTAAATAGTTACTGCCTCTTACGATAGGCATAGGACCTGGCGGAAGGAAGTTTATTGTGTATAATGCTTGTAAGAGGCTAGATTAATGTTTTCTAATCTACAGAGCTTTTTATAAACAGAAAACTTATCCTTACCTTTGCGGACTAATTAAAAAACAGCGATATGCAAGACGGAATTTACGCAAAATTCAATACTTCGAAAGGAGAAATACTGGTAAAGCTTACCCATGATAAAACCCCTGGGACTGTGGGTAACTTTGTAGCCTTGGCGGAAGGTAATCTAGAAAATAGTATCAAAGCTCAAGGTAAGCCTTATTACGATGGATTAAAATTCCATAGGGTTATTCCGGATTTCATGATTCAAGGTGGCTGTCCACTGGGAACTGGGACGGGTGACGGAGGTTATAAATTTGATGATGAATTTCATCCAGACCTTACTCATGACGGACCAGGTGTACTATCCATGGCCAATGCCGGTCCAGGAACAAATGGAACCCAATTTTTTATTACGCATGTAGCTACTCCTTGGTTAGATAACAAGCATACCGTTTTTGGGCGCGTAGTAGAAGGTCAGGATGTTGTGGATGCTATTAAACAAGGTGATAAAATAGAAAGTTTAACCATAGAAAGAATAGGTGAAGAAGCTGATAAATGGAATGCGGTAGAAGCTTTTAGGACTTTTGAGGGTTCAAGGGAAAAAAGACTTGCCGAGGAAAAGAAAAAACTAGCTGCTGAATTGGATAAGGTAGCCGCAGGCTTTAACGAAACTGAAAGCGGACTTAGATATAAAATTGTTCAAGAGGGAAAGGGAGCCAAATCTGTCAGTGGAAAAAATGTTTCCGTGCATTATGAAGGATCTTTGTTGAACGGTCAAGTTTTTGATTCTTCCTATAAAAGGAAGGAACCTATTAGTTTTCAATTAGGTGTAGGCCAGGTAATTCCAGGATGGGATGAAGGCATCGGCCTATTGAAGGTTGGGGACAAGGCCAGGTTTGTAATTCCTTCTAATTTGGCCTATGGAAGTGCAGGCGCTGGAGGGGTTATTCCACCAAATGCCACCCTTATATTTGACGTTGAATTAATGGGGATAGGATAAGATCCCCATTCCTATAAAAAAAGGCCCTAAGAAATTAGGGCCTTTTTTTTACTATGGCTTCGGAAAATTTAGAGCCGACAAATGTATTCAACCCCATTGTGCATACTATGAAGCTAAGCCAGAAGAGTTAAAATCGAAATTGCTTTCTACCTTTTGGTTCTATTTAGGCTTAATACTAAAAGCGCTATGTTTATTACCAACAAGGACAGAAGAATGGTGAAAAAAGTGGTCATACCAAAGTTATTTATAATGGTGTATATTAAGTGTTTATAGGGAAGATGATAAAATAGTGGAAAGGTTGCGTAAAAAATATAAATATTACTTTTTGTTGTGAAAATTCTGGCAAACTTGGATTTTAAAGATGTAGTTATAAAGGAGGGATATTTTTATTTTCACCAAAGTCCAATAAAAAACCCATCCGTTAGGATGGGCTCTATTTTCTAAAAAAAATTGTACCGTAATTATTAAATCACTTTTACATTTACTGCGTTCAATCCTTTTTTACCTTGTTGTAATTCAAATTCTACAACATCACCTTCGCGAATTTCGTCGATTAAACCAGAAATGTGTACAAAGTGATCTTCGCTTGAGCCTTCTTCAGTGATAAATCCGAAACCTTTGGAGTCATTGAAGAATTTTACTGTTCCTTTATTCATTATAAAAAATTAAAAAAATTAAATTAGCTGCCAAGATAAGGTTTTATTATTTAACTACATGATTTTTTGATAGTTATATTTTTTTTTCAGAGGGTCCTGATGCATTATTGAAAAAGTAAACAAGTGGCTAATCAACTGTGCGTTAATGGTCTTGGTCTAATTTTTTTCTATTCACTATTATTTTTTTGTTCTGCCTATTCTTTTAAAAGGCATAGGAGATAATTAATCCTTGGCGTACCCTGTAATTTATTTTTAGTGAGATTAGGATGTATTTACTACTAAAACAAAAAGTCTTCCGTATTAGGGAAGACTCCATGATTTGTTACTACCGATAATTATGAAATAAATTATTTAAAGGTTCGGCTGTGGGGTCATCCTTAAATACGGCTTAATTTCTTCAACGCCTTTGGTGAATATTTTTTTGGCATCTTCTGTATTTATGGCTGGACTTACTACAACCCTATCCCCATTTTCCCAGTTTGCAGGAGTGGCTACTTTGTGGTAAGCCGTTAATTGTAATGAATCTATTACCCTAAGCAATTCATGAAAATTACGTCCTGTAGAGGCAGGATAGGTAATTATTAGTTTTACCGTTTTGTCTGGAGCTATGATGTAAACCGAACGCACGGTTAAACTGTCGTTCGCATTAGGATGTATCATGTCGTAAAGGGTAGAGACCTTTTTGTCCTCGTCGGCAATAATGGGGAAATTAACCGTGGTATGCTGGGTCTCATTAATATCCTTGATCCATTCACCATGAGATGCTACCCCATCAACGCTAAGTGCCAACATTTTTACATTTCGTTTGTCGAACTCACTTTTAAATTTTGCAGCTGTTCCCAACTCGGTTGTACATACAGGGGTAAAATCCGCCGGATGTGAAAATAAAATTCCCCATCCATCACCTAAATAATCATATAAATTGATCATTCCCATTGAACTATCTGCTGTAAAATCAGGGGCTATGTCGCCCAATCGTATTGTTGCCATATTTTATATGCTTTAGTTATAATTTTATTATCCTATAAAATTAGTAGATTATATTGGAACCAACTTTTTTAAAAGGTTAAAAATCTATTAAAATTTAAAAAAAAACATGTGATTTTTGGAATTTATTTAAACTGAATTCATTTTCATTAGGCCAAGTAATCCAATGGTTAACCATTCTCCCGAATCAAATAATAGTAGGGTAAAATCTTAAAATAGAGCAGTATTATTTATTGGGTTTGCTATTAATATTCATTATACTTCTTTAATTTTATACTATGGAAGAAAGAACCTTAGAAGAATTGAAATATCCCATTGGCCATTTCGTATTTCCGAAGATGGTAAGTGATGTGACAATGTCCGATTGGATCTCCGAATTGGAGGCATTGCCTACCCGTTTGGAGGACTTGGTAGTTCATCTAAGCGATCAACAATTAAATACACCTTATCGTCCTGGTGGTTGGACCATTAGGCAGGTGGTGCATCATATTGCAGATAGCCATCACAATAGTTATATCAGATTCAAATGGGCTTTGACCGAGGATAGACCTGTTATTAAAGCCTATGATGAGAAGGAATGGAGTAAGCTATTTGATGCCAATAGTGCACCAGTAGTCCTTTCCTTAAATTATCTTAAGGCACTACATGCAAAATTGGTATATCTCTTAAAAGGTTTGTCCAAGGAAGATTTGGAAAGGGTATTCATTCATCCCGATGGTAATGTGGCCGTAAGCCTTTTGGAAAATATAGGAAAATACGCTTGGCATGGCAATCATCATTTGGCACACATAGAAGGTATTCTTGATCGTAAGGGTTGGAATTGTCCATAGTTCTTCGCTAAGGAATTCCTTAGTACAGCAATAGGCTTACCTAATAGATTAAAGCAAAAATGTAGTTCAATCCTATTATTTTTTCCACTTAATATTGCAGCCCATACTCGGTTTTTGTTTTTCATTTATTTTCTTTCCGGCAAGAAGGGTATCCATGGCTGTTTTTAGGTCCTCGCCGGTAACGGGAATGCCATTTCCTGGTCGGGAGTTGTCAAACTGTCCTCGGTACACTAGCTTTAAATTGGCATCGAATAAATAGAAATCAGGAGTGCATGCCGCATCATACGCTTTGGCCACCTCTTGGCTCTCATCATACAGATAGGGAAAAGTATACTTCTGTTCTATACTGATCAATTTCATTAAATGCGGTGCATCTTGAGGATAGTTTTCCACGTCGTTGCTGGAAATTGCTATAAATGAAATATCTTTAGGTTGATATTCCACTGTGGTTTTGGCGATTTCGGCGTTTAAATGCTTAACAAAAGGGCAGTGATTGCAGATGAACATAATTACGGTACCCTTGGCCCCTTTCAGGTCTTGTAGGCTTACTTGTTTGTCCGAAGTGGTATCGAGCAGTTTAAAGTTGGGAGCTTCTGTGCCCAAAGGTAGCATGTTACTGGGTGTATTGGCCATGACTTTAATGTTTTGAAAATAGGTCTTATACAAAGTTAATGGAAATGGTAGATACTTTTATGTAGATCAAGCATTAGTTATTTTGTGTTAAAACATGAATTGTAGAAAAGGATAAGTGCGTTGGAAATATTGAAGGAGGGCAAAACCGATCATAAAAAAGCAGCTTACATGTATGGCCTAAAGGTAATATGGGATAGAAAATAAAAATTAGGGATGTTTTATGGGGCAGATGATTTTAATGTGATTCCCTATGACGGACATGAAGGAATGAGCGATCCGAATTATGTTAGGGTACATTATGTGGTTCATACTTTTGACCGGCGCCAAAAGAACCTACGCCTTAAATTTTCCAGTGATATAATTGATAAAGTCAGAATTGTTAGATGAACGAAACTATTACTTGGCCCGATTTTTCCAAAATAGATATGAGAGTGGGCACTATTATTGAAATTAAAGATTTTCCTGAGGCTAGGAAGCCAGCCTACCAGATACATGTAGATTTTGGTAAGAAGATAGGGGTTAGGAAAACATCGGCCCAAATTACGCAAAGGTACTCTAAAGATGAACTTTTGGGGAAGCAGATAATTGCCGTGGTTAATTTTCCTAAAAAGCAAATTGCAAATTTTATGAGCGAATGTCTTATATTAGGGGCTGTTGATGGATCCGATGTAATATTGTTACGTCCGGAAGCCGAAGTTGACAATGGACTTAAAATTTCATAACTTTTTGGTAACTACCCCCCTCGATAAGATACATATAGACTTTAACGAACAATCACTTTGGGTGCTTAACGTGGCTTTGGCCTTGGTGATGTTCGGTATAGCACTGGATATATCCATAGATGACTTTAGGCGTTTGGCAAGAAATCCAAAAGCTCTTTTTTTAGGTGTTTTGAGCCAGTTTATTTTATTGCCGGCGGTAACCTTTGTTCTGGTTTTGCTAGTGGAGCCCTTGCCCAGTATTGCACTGGGTATGTTTATGGTCGCCGCTTGTCCCGGGGGTAATATTTCTAATTTTATTACACACTTGGCCAGGGGAAATACGGCTTTGTCCGTTAGCTTAACAGCTGTAGCTACCTTATTGGCAGTGGTGATGACCCCTTTGAACCTTCAATTATGGGGGGCATTATATGGCCCTACCGCTTCAATCCTTAAAGATGTTGCCATTGACCCTTTTGCTATGATCAAACTGGTGGCGTTACTCTTGGGGTTGCCACTAATTTTGGGCATGTGGATAAACCATATCAGGCCAAAATTTGCGTTCAAAATAGCCAAAGTTTTAAAGGTACTTTCCCTGGTGTTTTTTGTAACCCTTATTTTTATTGCATTATATGACAATAGGGATATTTTTATGGAATATGTGCTCTATGTATTCTGGATAGTAGTTATGCATAACCTCTTGGCTTTTGCTACGGGCTATTCGGTGGCTAAATTTTTAGGGCTTTCCCAAATGGATAAAAGAACAATTGGCATAGAAACCGGGATTCAGAATTCAGGCCTGGGACTCTTGTTGATATTTACTTTTTTTGACGGAATGGGGGGGATGGCTCTTCTGGCTGCTTTTTGGGGTATATGGCACTTGATATCTGGTTTGGCGATAGCTACGTTTTGGGGGTATTTTCCAATTGATAAAGAAGAACTTGTTTGAGAAGAATAGGATATCTTGTTATTTGGGTTTGGATGCGTTTGGCATTGACTTTCTATTTTTCCAAAATAAAAATTGAAGGGTTGCACAATGTGCCTTCGGGTAAACCCATTATGTTTTTGGCAAATCATCAAAATGCTTTGCTTGATGCCTTATTGATAGCAACCCATTGCAGTCGGAAGCCTTATTTTTTAACTAGGTCCGATGTATTTAAGACGGTGTTGTTGAAAGTGTTTTTCGAGTTTTTACAGATGATTCCCGTGTATAGGATTAGGGACGGTAAGGATTCCTTGGCGGGAAATAACGCCATTTTTAAACGTTGCTCCGAACTGCTGCAAGGGGGCGAGGCCATACTTGTTTTTCCAGAGGGGAACCATTCTTTAAAACGTCGGGTCCGACCATTGAGTAAAGGATTTACCCGTATTTTATTTCTGGCTTTGGAAAACAATCCGTCATTGGATATAGGTATTGTTCCCATTGGAGTAAATTATGCCAATGCCGCAAAGTTTCCGGATAAGGCTGCACTACATTATGGTAAAGAGATAAGGGTCCAGGAATATTTTGACAAAGAGGATTTATCAGGATCGGCAAGCAGACTGAAGTCGGAAGTGTATCATCACATAAGAAAGCTTACCACCCATATTGAAGAGGAAGCAGGTTATGAGGATACAGTGCGTAAATTGGATAACGCCAAGGTGGATTATTTGGATCCTGTGAAGGTAAATCTAATTTTGGAAAAAGGAGCTTCACCAGAGCATAAAGCAATTGGAAAAGAAAAAGTTGAGCTAAAGAAGTACATTTTTAGAGGGGTATTTTTTATTTTGAATTTTCCTATGATCATTTTATGGTCAAAGTTCATTAAACCAAAGGTAAGCGAACCGGAATTTTTGAGTACAACCCGATTTATGTTTGCTTTATTGTTTTATCCCTTCTTTTATCTTCTAATGATATTGGGTGTGCTAACGTTCCTCAATTGGCCAGCTACCTTAACTATCTGCATTGCCCATTTAACATTAAACGTCGTCCTGGTTAAATTGTGGAGGGAAGGCTGAAACAGGGTAAAAATAAAAACGGCCCCTATTTACAGGGACCGTGATGTTTTTAAAAAAAATAAGTCGATTATATATCGTCAAAGCTTACATCTGTAAAACTATCCGTAGAACTGATAGATCCATTTTCTTCAGAATCTTCCTTCTTGAAATCTTTTTGGTGACGTTCGGAAATAACCTCTGAACCTTTTTCATCGATAATGTAATTCATCATCTCATCCAAATTCTCCTTAAAGGCGGTAAAGTCTTCTTTGTACAAATAAATCTTGTGTTTTTTATAATGAAAAGAACCATCATCATGGGTGAACTTTTTGCTTTCAGTAACAGTTAAGTAGTAATCTCCTGCCTTTGTGCTTCTAACATCGAAAAAATAAGTTCTTCTTCCTGCTCTTAAAACTTTAGAATAAATTTCTTCTTGGTCCATTAAATCTTTATCGCTCATTTCGTCTAGTGTATAGTTAATTTTTCATAGGTATATATCTGTCAAAAGTGGAAAAAAAAACCTAATATAACAACATTTTTCTATTTTTCTTTCTCAGAAAGTTGGTGCATATAAAGCTCTTTGTAGTATCCTTCAACGGAATTTAATTCTTCATGTGTACCTTCCTGCATTAATTTTCCGTCCTCCAAAACTATAATTTTGTCTGCGTTTTTAGCTGATGAAACCCTATGGCTTACAATGAGAGTAGTCTTGTTTTTGGATTCTTTTTTCAGTTGGTTCAAAATCTCTTCTTCCGTTTCGGTATCCACTGCGGAAAGGCAATCATCAAAGAGGTAGATCTGAGGGTCCTTAAGTAGGGCGCGAGCAATTGAAACACGTTGTTTTTGTCCTCCACTTAAAGTGATGCCCCTTTCTCCCAAGATAGTCTCGTACTGTTTGTTAAAGCCCATGATATTCTCATGTACTACCGCTTTCTTGGCCACGGCAATAATTTCCTCATCAGTTGAATTTTCTTTACCAAACTTAATATTGTTCTTTATGGTGTCGGAGAAAAGGAAAGCATCCTGGGGTACTGCCCCTATGGATTGTCTCAGGCTTTGTAGATTTAATTCCTTAATTGGAATATCATCTATCAGAATTTGTCCGGAGTCAATATCGTACAAACGGGCAATCAGATCCAATATGGTAGATTTCCCGGATCCCGTTTTTCCCAATATGGCAACTGTCTCGCCTTTGTTTATGGTAAATGATATGTTGTTTAGGGCCGTAATGTTGGTGTCCTCGTAGGTAAAGGTTACATTCTTAAACTCAATTTTCCCTTTTATAGGGGTTTCCTCCTTAACTGTACTTACAATGTTGGGTTCTTCCTGCAAAAATTGATTAATCCGCTTTTGCGAGGCTTCCGCCCGTTGTACTATAGAGGTAACCCAACCTACAACGGCTACCGGCCAGGTGAGCATGTTTACATACAGAATAAACTCGGCGATGATTCCAATCGACGCTATTTCCCCATCTATATATTGTTTGCCGCCGATATAGATCACGAAAATATTACTGATCCCGATCAATAGGATCATCAGTGGGAAGAACCAGGCATTGACCTTGGCCAGATCCATACTTTTGTTTTGTCCGTCCAGTGCCAAATTTTTTAATTCGGCATTTACCTTGGGTTCCAAGGCATACGCTTTAATAACCGAAATTCCTGAAAAGGATTCCTGGGTAAAAGTGGAAAGGGTTGACAAAAACTCCTGTACAATTGTACTGCGTTTATGAATTACTTTACTGATCTGGTAGATCAATACAGAAAGAATAGGTAAGGGCAACAATGCATATAAGGCAAGAACGGGTGCCTTTATAAACATCAGCGGAACCAGACAAACAAAAAGAGTTAGTGTTTGTATGCCGTACATAATGGCCGGTCCGCCATACAATCTTACCTGGTTTACATCTTCGCTGATCCTGTTCATTAAATCCCCTGTTCTATTTTTTTTGTAAAAATTGAGACTCAATAGTTGATAGTGGTCAAATACTTCATTCTTTAAATCGTACTCAATGTACCTAGAAACATTAATAATGGTCTGCCTCATCAGAAATGTAAAAAAACCTGACAGCAATGCCGCGCCCACAATAATTAGGATGTATTCCATAAGCATTTCCTTGGCATCTGCCTTCAGAATATCATTACCTATAAAACCTTCAACAACTTCAATGGATTTTTTCACATAAGAGGGCATGACCAATTGGAAAACACGGGCTATCATGGTAATTATAATACCAATAAGGAGTTTAAATCGGTACTTCCTAAAATATTTATTTAGATGTTGAAGTTCTTTCATTATATATGAAACAGAAATTGCAGGAATTTGGATTACAATTCGGCAAAGATAGTTTTTTGGATCTAAACCAAATGTTATAAAACACATAAGATAATACCCAAAAAGGTAGTTCGGATTAAAAAATATAATCCTATTTTTGTACCCGAATAGTTTTATATATTTTACTAAAGTTCTTTAAAAATGCTTACAAGAAGGCACATTAGGGTTAAAGTTATGCAATGTATTTATGCATTGACACAATCGAAGGATGATTCCCTTGAAAAACAAGAGAAATTTTTGAAAGTAAGCATAGAGAACATGTACACTCTTTACCTGTTAATGCTGAGTCTTTTTATAGAGTTACATGAAAGGGCGGAGAATCAGTTAAGCCTTTCCTCAAAAAAATATCTGAAAAACAGCGCGGATTCCTATCCCAATAAGGAAAAATTCCTAAGGAATAAGCTTTTGCTTCAAATTGCCGAGAACAAGACATTAAAGGATGAATTGTCTAAAAGAAAATTGAACAACTGGTATTTGAACGAAGAGTACATCAGGATAATTTACAATGAGGTTATGGAAAGTGATATATATGCCAAATATATGTCCAATCCCGATAGTACTTATGAGGAGGACAAAAGGCTGATCATCGATTTGTTCAGGGATATAATTGCGCCCAACGAAAAGATTTACGATTATTTTGAAGATGATAAATTAACATGGGTAGATGATATCCCCATTGTAAATACCTTTCTCCTAAAGCAGTTTAAAAAAGTAAAGGAAAGTACTGTTCCTTCATATTTTTTACCACCTCTTTTTAAGGATGAGGACGATATGGTATATGCCAATAGGCTTTTGACAAAAACATTGCTTAACAATTCCAAATTGGAACAGGAGATCGAAGGTAAAACCCCTAATTGGGACAAAGATCGAATTGCGGATATTGATGCCATACTTTTGAAAATGGCAATTTGCGAACTACTCAATTTTCCATCGATACCGGAACGGGTTACCATAAACGAGTTTTTAGAAATTGCAAAGGAGTATTCCACACCTAAAAGTAGCATATTCATCAATGGAATTCTGGATAAGCTGGTGAGGGAATATAAGGAGGAAGGGAAACTAAAAAAAGTTGGTAGGGGTTTGTTATAAACAAATATTCCTTAATTTTGCGCAAATAAAAATTAATAGGGATGAAATGAGCCTTAGTAATTCTTGGAAATAACCAAGATAGTTAATGGCGATTTGCATCTTACCTCTTAATAAATAATTAAATTTAAACAGATGAAAAGAATATTCTTAACCTTAAGTATTATTTCTGTTCTTGTCCTTTCTTCCTGTAAGGAAAAGGCCTCCAGTAAAATTGAAGCTTCCAATGTAGAAGTTGCTGCCGAAAGGGATGCAGCTGCCAAAAGTCTTCCTGTGATGGAGTTCGATAAAGTAGAGCACGATTTTGGTTCAATCGATCAAAACGCACCACAAGAAACTATTTTTACATTTACAAATACTGGTGATGCTCCATTGATTATTACCGATGCAAAAAGTAGCTGTGGCTGTACTATACCGGAATTTCCAAAAAATACTCCTATAGCTCCAGGTGAAAAAGGTGAAATGTTGGTAAAGTTTAACGGTTCCGGTCAAAACCAGGTTACCAAAACTATAACTGTTACGGCCAATACCAGTAAAGGAACTGAAACACTTAGAATAAAGGCATTTGTAACTCCAAAAGGAGCAGGTCCTGTAGGTCCTGTTAAATAAGTAGATAAAATTATGTTAGAACAATATCCATATCTTCCGCTAATATTAATGTTTGTAGTGGTGTATTTTTTTATGATCGCACCACAGAGAAAACGTCAAAAACAAGAGAAGAAATTTACCGAAGAATTAAAAAAGGGAGATAAAGTTGTTACCAAGAGTGGTATGCACGGAAAAGTAGTCGATTTAAATGACAGTGATTTTTCTTGTGTTATAGAAACCATGGCGGGAAAAATAAAATTTGATCGTACTGCCATATCAATGGAGATGAGCAAAAAAGTAAACGCGCCCGAAAAGAAGTAATTTTTTTCCTGAATGATTTAAAAAGCACCAACCAAAAGTTGGTGCTTTTTTGTTATAATATTTTGTACATTAAGGGTTTATAAATTCCATATTACCATGATACAGAATAGAAGAAAATTCATAAAAAAGAGCTCCCTTTTGGCCATGGGTACAGGGGCTGCATTTTTAATTCCAATGGACCTATTGGCTTCCATTAGAAGGAATATTAGTCCAAACGACAAAATCGGGGTGGGGTTGATCGGTTGCAATGGCATGGGATTTAGCGATTTGAGTTCCATGCTTAAAATGAGCGAAATTGAGGTTGTAGCCCTTTGTGATGTGGATGATAGTGTACTGAAAAAGAGAACGGCCGATTTGGAAAAGGCAGGAATAAAAAAACCAAAGTTATACAAGGACTATAGAAAATTATTGGAGGATAAGGATGTTGATGTGGTAATTATTGGCACTCCGGATCATTGGCATTGCCTACAACTTTCAGATGCTGTAAAGGCAGGGAAAGATGTGTATTGCGAAAAACCTTTGGCCAATTCCATAGAGGAATGTAACCTTATGTTAAGTTCTGTACAGGCAAGTGATCGAATGGTGCAAATAGGGCAATGGCAAAGGAGTCAGCCCCATTTCGTGGATGCCATAGACTTTGTCCATTCCGGAAAATTAGGAGAAATTCGCTTGGCAAAAGCTTGGGCCTACCAAGGTTGGATGGGGTCTATTCCTGTTTTGCTGGATACCGCTACTCCTGCTGGAGTGGATTATGATATGTGGTTGGGGCCAGCACCCAAGAAACCTTTTAATGCCAATAGGTTCCATTTTAATTTTAGATGGTACTGGGATTATGCAGGAGGATTAATGACAGATTGGGGAGTGCACCTCATGGACTATGCACTATATGGAATGAAGGCCAACACTCCAAAATCGGTGATGGCTTTGGGAGGTAAGTTTGCCTATCCCAATGATGCTTCAGAAACTCCGGATACATTGCAGACCGTTTATGAGTATGATGGTTTTTCCATCTTATGGGAACATGCTACAGGGATAGATAATGGTAATTACGGACGCAATCACGGAATCTCGTTTATTGGTAATAATGGCACCCTTGTTTTGGACCGTAATGGTTGGGAGGTAATTGCCGAAAAAGATAAGATGCAAAGCATAACGTTACAACAAAACAAAGGCAACGGTCTGGACAAACACACCGTAAATTTTATTGAGGCGGTAAAATCCCGTGATGCTTCCCAATTAAAAGCCCCATTAAAAGTTGGGTATGATGCGGCCTTGGTATGCCACATGGGTAATATTGCCTTTAAAACCGGTAACAGAATTTACTGGGACAATTATGAAGGCCAATTTTCAGATGACAGTTCAAATGCTTTGATAAATGCCCATTACCATAACGGCTGGGTGTTGCCCAAGGGATAATAAAATCATCTAGATTTAGATACTTTGGGTTGTGGACATGTTGATCGGGTTTTGCCTTGCCAACTGCCTTTATTTTGAACGTTATGCCGTAAAATAAGTGAATTGAAACAATTTCTTCTCTTTTGTTTTCTACAATTTCCGCGATACTTTATAGTCTTTATGCATCAGGATTGTTGCCGATAAAGATTGTAAGGTAACTTCGCAATTGGAGTATAAGTAAAATTTTGTCTAATTTACCCAGGAAATAGAGACTGAATTTGAGATCCTATTGTCTCCATGACAAACAAGTGTTTTTAAAACAATTAAAATAAATTTTTATGAAATATTTAGTTCTGATTTTGTGCTTCTTCGGTATAAATTTTATGATATCCCAAGATTTGTTACTGGAAGCGGAAAGTTTTGACGAAAAAGGGGGGTGGGTCGTTGATCCTCAATTCATTGAACAAATGGGTTCTTCCTATCTCCTGGCCCATGGCATGGGTGTACCTGTGGAAAATGCGCAAACCCAGGTAAATTTTAAAAAGAATGGAGAATATAAGGTTTGGGTACGAACCAAGAATTGGGTACCGGGAGAATGGGAAGCACCGGGAAAATTCCAGATAAAGGTGAATGGCTTGGTGTTAGAAAATACATTAGGCCTCCGTTCTGGATGGGGTTGGGAGTATGCCGGAGCTGTTCAGATAACGAATAAAAAGAATATTTTGGAACTTGTAGACCTTACAGGTTTTAATGGTCGATGTGATGCCATCTATTTTACTACTTCTGACGTTGAACCACCTTCATCCATGAAAAAGTTGGCTACTTGGAGGAAAACTGTAGTTATGGAGCCGTTGGCACCCAAAATCACCAAGAAATATGATTTAGTTGTTGTTGGTGGAGGAATTGCTGGTTGCGCAGCGGCTATAGCGGCAGCAGAGCAAGGGCTTCAGGTTGCGCTAATTCATGACCGACCTGTTTTGGGAGGTAATGCCAGTAGTGAAATTAGGGTACACACTCTGGGTATATATGGCAATTTTGAACGGATCCTAAAAAAGTTGGATACGGAACATTATCCCAATGGCTCTCCCGAAGCACATAACGACCAAATAAAAAGGGATAACAATGTAAAAAGTTACGAGAATATTTCCCTCTTTTTAAATTGGAGGGCCTATGATGCAAAAGCAGTTGAAAATAAAATCAGTTATGTGGATGCACGTCAAACTGCATCAGCGGAACGCATTCGCTTTGAGGCCCCGCTATTTGTAGATTCAACCGGAGATGGTTGGATAGGTTTTTGGGCCGGAGCAGAATTTTCTTATGGTAGGGAAAGTGTGGACCAATACGGGGAAGAATGGAAAGAGCATGGGGAATTATGGAGTCCGAAACAGCCAGATAATGCCGTGATGGGATCTTCCGTACTTTGGCGTTCCTATGAGGCAGAAGAAGTGGCAGAATTTCCAGAGGTACCTTGGGCAATGCCAGTGGCTAGGGATTATGCCAAGGTGAAAGGGGAATGGCAGTGGGAGTTTAGCCGTAATGATCTTAATCAAATAGACGATGCCGAGGAAATCCGCGATCATATGCTAAGAGCTATATATGGTTCTTTTGGTAACGCGAAAAAACTACCTGAACATGCCCATCGAAAATTGGAATGGGTATCTTATCTAGTTGGTAAACGCGAATCCCGCAGATTGGTCGGGGATTATATTTTTACATTGAACGATGCCAAATCTGGCCGCACTTTTCCCGATGGTGTTGTTGAGGAAACCAGGGAGGTAGACGTACATTATCAGACGGTGTTGGAGGATGAGAAAAATCCTGACTTTATTTCCGAGGCCCTTTTTTATAAGACTCCTAAATATTATATCCCTTACCGAAGCTTGTATTCCAAAAATATAAGTAATTTATTTATGGCCGGAAGAAATTTCAGTACCAGCCATGTTGGCCTGGGTGGACCAAGGGTTATGAGGACAACAGGGCAAATGGGGGCAGCTGTAGGTTTTGCAGCATCACTTTGTAAAAAGTACGATGTAAACCCTAGGGATATTTATACGGGGTATTTGGATGAATATATGGATTTAATTGAAAATCAAAAATATACCCCTATTCCAGAATCCAAGAAATAGTAGGGTTAACCTTTAAAAGATCCATGTAACTGTTCCCATTCCATAAAAGGAGTAAGTAAATTATCATGAAAATAATAGTTGTCACCATATTAATTTGCGGATTCGGACTTTTATCGACCCAAAAATTGGTCAGGAACTACAGCATTGATGAGCAAAATAAAACTTTGAGCAAAAAACCGGAGTTCTTTGCAATGGAATGGCAGGAGGGTGTGGTGTTAAAAAATAAACCAACTCCATTTTTTATTGAGGTAGAGACCATGGGTAATCAAAATATTGATATTCTGGTTACCCAGCAGAATAGACCAGTACTTTATACAGCTGATATTTGCACTCCGGTCTGTGCGGATGGGGAATGCAGGTTAATGTATATTACACTTTATTGGAATTTATTAGGAGCGTATGCGGGTTATGATAAGGTGGAGGGCCAGACATTGACAAAACATGACCATGTGGAATTCTTGGAACAGGATTATGAAAAATTGCACCATTTATTAATGGATGACAATTCAATTCTGAAAAGAAAGAAAATTGATGAGTTGGTTTTAAAACCAAAAGAGTCCGAATTGGATGGTGTAGATGCCATAGCGGGTGCCACCATAGCAGAGGTAAAGGAATCTGTGGTAGATGGAGCGCTCTATTCCTGTTATGTTGCTTGGAATATTGCACATGGACCAATTAAGGCAGAGCTACAGGAATATACCACCTCCATGTTCGATAATAAATTAAAGGGTTACATGCTCATGAGCAGCGAGGTGGATTATCAAATGTATGCCCTTAATTCTTTGAGCGAATCGGAGTATCTTGATTATAAGGATCGAATAGTACAAATCTTTAAATTAGGTATTCCCTTGGTACGTACTTATATTGTACAAAATCTTCCTAAATTGTTCTGGGAAAGCGAAAGCTTACAAAGACCTTTTTGGGAGAGCTTTGCCGAGGTTGATATAAATAATAGAAGCTTGTTGCTGAATCATATTCAGGAAGCTCCGCTTGAGGTTTTGGTGTTATTGGCCAGCAATTTGGAGATAATGACAAAAAATCAGTTGAAATTATATCTTTCGGCCATTGAAAATATTGCAATGACCAACCCTGATATTAACGCACAGCTTTTACGCTTTGCCGAGTCGGGTAACCATATATACGCTTATATTGTAGCCGAATTTTTGGAGGAAATGGAATAGGGGCATCAGGGGTATAACGTTTGTGATAAAATTAAAATTATAAAATTTTTTAGATGATATCATTTTTATTATCAATTGGAGTTTTAATACTGGGTTATTTTACCTACGGCAAGTTTATGGAACGGATATTTGGCGTGGATAAGGATAGGGAAACCCCGGCCGTTAGGCTTAGGGATGATGTAGATTTTATGACATTGCCCACTTGGAAGGTTTTTCTGATCCAATTTTTGAATATAGCAGGCTTGGGGCCAATTTTTGGCGCTATCGCAGGAGCCATGTTTGGACCAGCGGCCTTTTTGTGGATCGTTTTAGGAAGCATATTTGCAGGGGCAGTTCATGACTATTTTTCAGGAATGTTGTCTATAAGACACGATGGATTGAGCATTAGTGAAGTGGTCGGGATATACCTTGGACCTACTGCAAAACAGTTTATGCGTCTTTTCTCGGTAGTGCTTTTAATATTTGTTGGGACCGTCTTTTTGGTAGGTCCGGCGAAAATAATAGATGGTATGACAGGGAATATGTGGAATGTTTGGATTTGGGTAGCCATTATTTTGGTTTACTATATTCTGTCTACTTTATTGCCTATAGATAAATTAATAAGCAAGCTCTACCCAATATTCGGAGTGGCTATGTTGCTAATGGCAATAGGACTGCTATTTGCACTTTTTTTTGGAGACTATAATATTCCCGAATTGGTACCAGGGAATTTAAGAAATATGACCAGCGATCCAGAGGCAACACCCTTGTTTCCTATTCTTTTTATAACCATTGCATGTGGTGCTATTTCCGGTTTCCATGCAACCCAATCCCCACTAATGGCGCGCTGTATGAAGAACGAAACTCTAGGGAGAAAGATATTTTACGGTACTATGGTCACAGAGGGCATCGTAGCCTTGATATGGGCTGCGGCTGCTATGACGTTTTTTGGCAATGTAGAAGGTTTAAACGGTGCTATGATAGCCAATAACAACAATGCAGCTTGGGCGGCCAACGAAATATCGCTTAACATGTTGGGCCAAATAGGGGGAGTACTGGCTTTATTGGGAATTGTGGCTGCACCCATTACATCTGGCGATACCGCCTTCAGGTCTGCTCGTTTAATACTATCCGATATATTTAAGTCCAACCAAAAGAAAATAGTGAACAGGCTACTTATAAGTTTGCCTTTGTTTGTCATTGCCTTTATACTGACTCAGATCGATTTTGGAATTATATGGCGTTATTTTGCATGGAGCAACCAAACCCTGGCCATGATCGTACTTTGGACTATAACTGCCTATCTAATCTATGAAAACAAGGCATATTGGGTTACCCTTTTGCCGGCAATTTTTATGACAATGGTGTGTAGTACCTATATTTTAATTGCCCCGGAAGGTTTCCAATTGCCAAACGAAATTTCTTATATAGGAGGTACACTAATAACCTTGACCATTACTATTGCTTTTTGGGTATATACTTCCCAAAAGAAAAAAGTTTTTGTTGGGGTATGAGGTAGAAAACACATCCCTTCCTTATACAAAACGGTCAATATATCTATATCATAAATATACCACCTTCATCTACATTCTTAATAGTATTGGTTTATAGAACTGAAATATTATTAGGATTTAAAAATCACATTTTGCTCGGCTTCGAACCAAGTTTTATATAAGGGCTGGAATACCCTTTCCAAACTGTTCCTTTTTATTTTTAACGACGGAGTGGAGAATCCATTAGCTACATTCCATTCCTCTTGCATTACTACCACTTTGGCTATTTTCTCATGTTTTTGCAGACTTGGATTAATTTCCAAAATAGATTGATACAAACTTTTGCTTAGATCATCTTTAGATTTGGACTTCCCTAAGGATGAGACCGTCACTAAAGCTATAGGCTGAGGTATACCGGTGCCAACAACGCAGATCTGTTCAATGTCCGTATTTTTTGAAATTTGCAGTTCAATGGGGGCAGGGGATATGTATTTACCTTTATCGGTTTTAAATTGATCTTTTACCCTGCCGGTGATGGTTAAATAACCTTCATGGTCGTATTCGCCAATATCCCCGGTTTTAAAATATCCTTCTTCATCAAAAACTGTTGCTGTTATCTCTGGTTCTTTAAAATAACCTTTAAAAAGACAGTTATTTAAAATTAAAATTTCACCTTCCTCAGAAAATTTAATTTTCACCCCTTCCAATGCTTTGCCTACAGTACCTATTTTACTTTGATTGGATAAATTGGCATGTGAAATACAACAATCTTCCGTCATACCATAGGCTTGTTGAATGGTGATACCAATAGTATTATACCATTTAACCAAACTGCTAGCAATGGGTGCAGCCGCCGAGGCAATGAATGATGCGTTGGACAATCCCAATTTGGTCTGGATTTTTTTCTTTACTGATTTGTTTACGAATGGGATGGATAATAGTAAGGACAATTTCCTTTGTGGAAGGCTTTCCAAAATTTTTTCTTGAAATTTGGTCCAAATTCTAGGTACGCCAAAGAAAATATCCGGTTGTAATTTTTCTAAGTTCCCGGCGAATGTTTCCAAGGAATAAGGAAAGGTTATCTGGCCGCCATAAAAAAGTATTCCATTACAAAAAGCACGTTCCGCAACATGTGCCAAGGGCAAATAAGAAAAAAATTTGGGATTTTTTGGGAGATTTATAACCTGTGTAAATGTAGTTGAACTATTGGTGAAATTCCCTGAAGTATGCATTACTCCTTTAGGTTGTCCCGTAGTTCCGGAGGTGTAAATAATAGTTCGAAGGTCTTCAGTTTTAGGTCTATTCAAATCCATCAACTCCAATTCCTGGTTCATAATGTCTTCCCAAGATTTACCTGTATTTCCTCCAAATGTTTTAACACTGATAATGGGAATATTGGGAATGCCTTCTTTCTGAGATTCAAAATCATCCAATTTGCCAACAATGATTGCTTTGGATTCACTATGTGTTAAAATTTGGTTTATCCCTTTAGAAGTTAAGGTGGGATAAATTGGAATGGAAATAAATCCTGCCATGGATATGGCCAAATCTGCCATAATCCAGTGGGGGCAATTTTTGGACAGCAAGGCAATATGACTTTTTTCAGGAAGACCTAATTTTAATAAATAAGAGGCTAATTTTCTCATTTCAATCCCGGCATCGGAATATGAGATGGTCTTTTGATGGCTCTCAAAATTCTGAATCAAGAACGGGTAACTTGGTGTTTCCTTTTCCCAATAGAGAAAAGCCTCTATTGAAGAATTGAAATTATTCATGACGGTTCTTTTTAATTAAAAATTATTGTCGTCAACATCTTTAATGAATCTTATCAATCCATTGAAATAGGTCTTTTGGTCATCGTATTGCGATAAATGGCTGCCATTTGGGCATAGCAAAAATCGACCCTTGGGCAATTCATTGGACATCCATTCCATGTATTTTGGATCCATGGTATCATGGGTAGCACCTATAACCAAGGTAGGAACTGTAATTGTCTTTAATCTCTCGGAGACATCCCAACCCTTTAGGGATGCATTTCCAGTTACCCCAAATTCACTATATCCTTGCATAAAAACATAAATATTGGGGTTGAGGTGGGCCATGGCCCTATTAATGGATTCTGGCCATTTATCCACAGGCAATCTTAAAAAGTGTTCCGTATAGTAATTTTGTGTTACGAGTTCCGAATATTTGGGATTTTCAAAATCATTATTCGCCTCCATAGCCTTGATTTCCTTATAGACATCAGGGGGCAATTGTGGACCTAGAACTTCAGCGGCATACTTCTCATATTCTGGGATGCTGGCCATCATATTGGAAATAATAAGTCCTTTTAAATTATCCTGATATTTTAAGGCATATTCCATTCCCAAGATACCGCCCCAAGATTGCCCAAGAAGATAAAAGTTATCTTTATTTAGGTTTAGGGCTTTTCTAACTTGTTCCACCTCCTCAACAAAATGTTCTGTAGTCCAAAGAGTGGAGTCATTGGGCTTGTCGCTATAATAGGAATCCAGTTGGTCATAATAAATATATTCAATTTCTTCCTTCGGCAAATAACCATCAAAACATTCAAAAAATTCGTGTGTACCCCCTGGACCGCCATGAAGCAATAAAACTTTCATTTTTGGATTGTTACCTACCCGTTTGGTCCATACCTTAAAAGTACCTTTGGGTGTAGTGATTGGTATCATATTAATACCGCCTGTAAATTGATCTTCGCTGTTGGAGTAATCCATATAGGTGGATGTAGGCTCCGTTTCCAATTTTGATTGTTGATTTTCCGCACAGGAAACTAAACAAGCCAAAAAAATGTTGGTGAATAAAAATACCGTTCTCATAATTACAGCATGTTTTTATTTTATGGCTATCGCCGCACTTGTTGGTCCTTTCAATGGCATTATTGAAGTTGATTTAAATCCGGCTTCCTTGACCATTTTGTCAAAATCTGAAAAGGAGAAATCATAGCCTTCTTCTGTCTCAATTAGCATATTCAAGGACATTAAAAGGCCAAAGGCATTTTTACTTCTATCATTATCTATAATATTTTCGATGACGACAAAGGCACCATCTTTAGGTAGGGCATTATATGCTTTTTTTATAAGGGTCTTTTTATCCTTGGTACCCCAGTCATGTAAAATGTTACCCATGGTAATTATGTCCGATTTTGGAAAATCATCCGAAAAGAAATCCCCTGAGGTAATTTTCACCTTATCCTTTAAACCCATATTCCGGACGTTTTCCTTTGCAATAGGTTCTACCTGGGGCAGATCCATGGATGTACATTGCATATGTTGATTGTTCATGGCAACGTGAGCCGCTAAAAATCCTCCCGCCCCACCAATATCGCACAGGGTTTTGTAATTCGAAAAATTAAATACTTTGGCAAATTCTATAAAATTTCCCATTTGTACCCCGGCCATAGCTCCAACAAATTCCCGTAGTTTCTTAGGATCAGCATAGACCGCTTCAAAAATGGGTTTCCCGCCATTTTTAGTTTCATTTTGCGGCAATCCTGTTTTTAACCCATCCTCCAAATCATTCCAAAAGGGGTACAGACGGTTGTTGCACATTTCCAGCATACCCCCCATATAACTTGGTTTGTTCTTGTCCAGAAAGAAATTGGTATCCTCTGCATTGCTGTAAAGGGCACTTTCCTTTATTCCTTTTCTTTTTAAAAAGTCCATGGCTACCAATGCATCCAAAAAATCATAAAGACTTCGCGAATGTAAACCTAGTACGGATTGAATATCCTTGCCAGATAATTCCCGTTTGGCCAAAACGGTAAATAGTTCCATATTCACTGCCGTGAGCAAGGTCTTTGTGCCGAAAAATCCGGTACCGACCTGCATAATTTTTGAGGGATCTACTGTAACCTGTGTTGTTGTTTCCATGATGCATAGTATTTAGGTTAATATGTCAGTTGTATTTTTTAAAAGTTGGTAATCACTATTAAATATGTCCTGTATTTCTTCTGAAATTTTCATTTCATTAATTGTAACACCACAATTTTTAAATATCATCTCTAAATCCTGTGCTTTCTTGCCTTTCCAAAAAGCGGCTTTTGTATAGCCAATGGCACACACTTGGTTATTTTGTTCAAAAACCTGACTGTGATATACCCATTTGTCATCCCATCCTTCCAGGATAAGGGTGATTGTGAATGTTGACCACATTTTTAAAGGTTTTTTATAGATGATTTTTTGAGACCCTAAAACAGCATACATCCCTTTTTTTACAGTATTATCAAATAGTTTTGACCGAAACATTTTTTCAAATCGAATGAAGTCCATATAATAAGCGTACTTGGCATTGGACATATACCTGAAGGTGTCGCAATCTAAAATGCTTACCCTTCGTTTTCTTGTTTGATTTGAAGTAAGATCAACTTCCTTCCAGAATAATTTGGAACCTATAAAAATATATAATAGATGCAACCAATAATAAACCATTTAAAATTTGTTATTTTTCTATTCTAGTGGGTTCAATTGTGGATTTTATATTTTATTCTATGGGGGAGGGTAATGCAATCTCTTTCAATTTAGTACTTTGTTTTTAAATCATGAATAATATTGGGATTTAAGATTTGTTTTATAGGGTTATTGGCATCGACAATATAATTGGTTCCAAAACGGTATACCGATTTTTAATGGCTTTATACTAGGGGTCGTTAATAATAGGTACCGAAGTAACCATTTGGTTTTCAGAATACAATACAGGCTTAAAGCATAGTTGGTTTAATCATGATTTTTTTGATTTACCTTAATATTATTCCGCTTTATGAACCTCCAATTCTATTTCGATCATAAATTCCGGAAGTGCCAGTTCCTTGACGCCTAGCCAAGAACCTGTTGGATATTGATTTTTATAAATCTCATTTCTATAGGCGGCAACTTCTAGAAACTTGGGCATGTTAGTGGTGAAAACATTTTCTACCACCACATCATCGAAGGTGCATCCATAGTGCGCTAAAACCTTTTCCAAATCGGAGTAACAATTTTTCATTTGCTGTTCAAGATCACCTATTGCGGTCGGGTTGCCTTCATCGTCCATACTCACTGCTCCGGAAATCTTTATTTCGTTCCCTATTTTTACGGCATGTGAGTAGCCATAGGCCTTCTCGACTTCAGGACGGAGTAGAAAATATTCGGGAATTTCCTTTTCTGTAGTGTGTTTTGGCAGCTCCGCTTTTTCTTTGATAATTTTTTCCTTGCAACTTAAGTTTGTTGTCAGGACAACTATTAAGAAACCAACTGTTAAATTCCATTTAGCGTTCATTGTGTTATTAGCTTTGCTGGGTTTTTTATTTTGGCATGGGCATTGAATACCCCAACTGTTCGTAAACTACGAGATTGTCATAAAAGGCATCCTCTCTAATGGCCTTGTTTGCCTTGTCGAACATCCAAACACTAAAACCATGGGTTTTAATTTTTTTGTTGGTAGGCGGGTTTCCCATGAATTCACCTTTGTTGGTCCCGGTACATGTCCAGTTGAGATAGGCCTTATTGCCATCAATGACCGTTTTGTCCAAGCTTACCTTAAAATCAGGAAATGCGTTGTGGTAGATATCCATAAAGTCTCCGTAATCGGATTGTTTTTTGGCGATGGTGACCCCATTGGCCGTTCTCGTGACATTTTTGGCCAAATTGGCGTACATTAATTCCTTGTCATTTGCATTCCAAGCCTTGGTGACATTGTCTATGGTAGTCTGTATAGCTTTTTCATCGGCGGACATGCTGTTTTTCATCTCCATTTCCTGAAGGGCATGCATTATCGCGGTGGGATCCCACATCCCAACTTCCCGAACAATTTTGCCATCTGCGAAACGATATGTTAAGTGGATAGGGATATTGACTACCTGATCATTTCCTGCAAGGGTACCTTGCCAGTCCAACCAACAATTTACCCATGTTTCGCCATCATCAGTGAGCACCATTTCATATTCTTGGTCCTTATCAAGGAAACTTCTATTGGAATAGGCCATATCCCTTTCTTTGTGGTAGGCAATTACCTCTTTCGGCGACAAAGGGTTTTCCTTGGCATTGTAATAAGTCTTTGAAGTATCGGCATAGATACTGGCGTCATAGGTTTTATTATTGTAATTGCCTATCAATTTCTTTACGGTATTAATTTCAGGAGAATTTTGAGTGTAACGTTGTGGTGCCTTTTCTTGACAGGCCGTTATAAAAACTACTGCAAGCCCAATAATTATATATTTTTTCATGACGCTTTAGTTTTTTATTTGTACCTGACGGGATTATAACTCCCGTCAGGTTTTGAACCAATACTATTTTTTGGTCAATTCCGGATTTTCTTGATATATCTCGTCAGAATGGGTAATCACGTATTTATTCCAGGACTTAAAAAAGGCATTGCGATCTTCCTCCTTGGGCCAGGCTTTATTGATTAATTCATTTTGCATATTGGAAGCGGCATCAATGTCGTTCCAAGAGGCATGTTCACTAATGATGACCAAATCCCGTAAGTCTGCCCCGGATATATGATGTAGCACCCGTTCACTGATGATCTTATCGTTCTTGAAGGATATTTTTTCAGTAAATTCTTTTAAAAGTCCATTGAGCTCGGCCCGGGTGCCATTTTCAGGTATACTTAGCTTCCAAGTGGTTACCGTGAAATAGTTTCCTTCTTGTGCAGATCCTAAAGTAGGGATAAACAGGGCAACGATCATTAGTGCTCCTAAAATAGATTTCATAGTTCTCATACTGTTGTTTTTAATGGTTATTACTCTTATTTAATTGTTTTAAAAACAGGTAGGGGGGCTGTAGTAATGGTTTGGTCTATTTTCTTTACGAAATTGCTAATTCAAATTGAAAATCTGCAAACTACTTGTTACCCTGAGGTTTTTTTGAAACCTAGTGCCTACCTGTTTATGAATTTAATTTGAAGGTGTATAGGCTAAATCGGGATGCATCTGTCCGCTCTCCGTTTCGTATTTTTGGACATAGCTGAACACTTCATCAAAAAGCTTTTTCCCTTCTTCCCCCAATAAGGCTTCATTTTCTTTGGATTTTTTGGCATAGTCTTCAGCGTCTACGGCCGAAATCACAGCGAGATAGTAATCGCCCATATTACCAAACCCATTGTGGTATATGCGATAGTACTCCTTGGATCCTTTTGAAGTATAAAGGGCTTTTAATTCCTTCAGCTTTTCCTTAAGATTCTGAATGTTGCTTGGGGTAACATTTAAGAAATGCCATTTTCTGTAGTTCTGACCCTCGGTGGTGGTACTGATTCCTTCTGGCATATAGGTGAGCTCTTTGTTCAGATAGATAACGTAATCCCCGTGTTTGTCATAACATTCATTATACCGCTTAAAAAGATTTCTAAAAGCTTCCTCTCCCATTTTTTCAGCCAAGGGGGCCATAACGTTCTTATCCAGTTCCGCCATATTTTCTATAGGGGAAATGTTAAAATACCTTCCGGTGTCGGTAGAGCCTACCTGCCAGCTCATGTCCCGTAGATTATGTTTTTTACATGCTTCCATAAAATCCTTGGATACTTGGTTGTATTTTTGAATCATGGAAGGTTTTACTTGGTCCTCATGTACGTAGTACGCTTGGTTTTTTTCGCCCTGTGCTGTGCTTGTAAGTGGTAATAATGTAGCTGCCAGGGCAATAAAAATGGTTTTTCTTAGTGTTCTCATGATATTTGTTGTTTTATGGTTTAGACATTTAATTTTACTGAGTGGTTTATATGTTGAACTACTTTAGAATAGGGGCTTCCAACGAGTACCCCAATTGTTGCAAGAATTCCAGTTCATTGTAAAACATATCCTCTTGGTATATTCGGCCTTCCTCATTAAAATAGAAATGTGAAAATCCGCTTATTCTTACTTTTTTGCCGGTGGCCATTACTTCGGCAAATTCACCGGTATTGGTCCCTGTAAATATCCAGTTAACATAGCCTTGGTTATTACAAACAATGCTGTTGTTCAAGGTTATATTATAGTCTGGAAATCCATTACCGTATAACTTAAGTCTTGCTTTTAGCTCTGCTTTATTGGTAACAACGGGTATTCCGTTCATGTTTCGTAAATAATCTTCGGTGACCAGACTATCAATTTCTTTTTCTCCCTTGTGGTTCAGATAGGCGTTAATGGTTGTTTCAAGGTTGTTTTTTGTCGCAACCATTATGTTGTTACTGGACATTTCCAGGTTTTCATTGCCTTTTTGAGCCTTGTTGTTTTTACATGAAACACAGCCTATAACCATAAAAATTAAAAACATCATTGGTGATTTCATGACTTTCAAATAACTACATACTTTGAACTAATTAATTGTTTTTTATGTTGATCAACAATTTGATTAGGACGGAGGCCGTGTTTTAATGTCCGAACAACTAGTTTTATTTAGCCTGTGATTTATGCCAATAATATCGTATCTTGAACATCCCCGGATTTTTAAGATATATCATTGTTTAAAAAAAATGGGCAATCAGCACTTCATAGCAATTTTCATCAGTATTCTTTGCAGCCCTTTGTTATTTGGTCAACTCATAGACTTTGATCGAGAGACTCCATATGAAAAGGTATTTGTTGATACCGATAATTTTGGAGTTTCCTATCTACAACAATTGGAAGATTTTTATGCACAGGCTCCATCCGATGCCCTACAGTTCGAAATACTGAATGATCTAGCCTATTATTGGCATACCCGTAATTTAACAAAGGCCCTAAATTTCACCGAGGAAGGGTTGAAGTGTACATTGGCAAAGGATGATATGCTTTGGCATGGCAGATTTCAAATTACCCAAGGTGCCATTCTATTGCGAATGGAAAAACTGGATGAAGCCCAAGAAGTTTTGGAAGAGGCAAAAGCAAAGGTACTGACCAAAGATCTACCTTTTTTAAATACACAATTGGGCTATGTTTATGAACGTCGAGGGCAGCTGGACAAGGCCGCCGATTATGCCATGGAAGCATTGGGATTAGGGGAGGAATTAAACGATAAAAGGGCTATGGCCCTTGCTTATAGCGACTTAAGTAATATTTTTTGGAAACAGGCAAAATATGATAAGGGTTTAAAATACGGGATTAAATCCATTGTCATTTTTGAGGAACGGGGAATAATTGACCTGGATTATGATTTTACCTTGTATGTGGTGGCCAACAATTTCTTGGAACTTAATAGATATGACGAAGCGCTGAAATATTACGAACATTCTTTGGCAATAGGTGAGCGATACGGATTCTATAATAATTTAAGTGATGTTTATATATCCCTTGTAGATCTCTATGCCTATCTAGGCCAGTACAGGAAGGCGGAAAGTGCCGGCAACAATGCGGTTAAGTACGCCACCATCTTGGATAATGATTTTATGTTGATGAGATCTTGGCTTTCTATTGGAAAACTGCAAAACCTTCAGGGTAAATATAAAAATGCTATAGAAAGTCTTCAGAAATCCCTGGATGTGGCTACCACCGAATTCGGAGATGAATACTATTTGAGTCAGTTGTATGAAGCCTTGGGAAAGGCTTACGCCGGGGACCATGATTATATGGAGGCCTATAAAGCATTTTCCAAGTATGATGGGCTAAAAAAGGAAATCTTTACTGCAGAATCCGATCAACGAATAGCCCTATTGCAAACGGAATTTGAAGTTGCCCAGAAGGAAGACACCATACTTCTACAACAGGGTACCATTCGCAAGCAAAAAAGCAACCAGATGTTAACTTCCACTATCACGGGACTATTGTTGTTTCTCCTGATTTTGGGCTTTGTAGCTATTAGAGTTAACCGCAGAAAGAATAAACTACTGCAGCAACAAAACCAGGAAAAAGAATTTCTTATAAAGGAAATCCATCACCGGGTAAAGAATAACTTGGAGGTTGTCTCCAGTTTGCTTTCGCTCCAATCTACTCATATAGAGGACAACAAAATAAAGGACAATATGCTCCAAATCCAAAATCGGATTCAGAGCATGAGTATGATCCATCAAAATTTGTATCAGGGAAAGAATCTAGGAAGCATTGAGATGAAGAATTATTTCAAAATCTTAGGGGATTATGTATTGCAATCCTACGGTGCAGGGCAAAAAATAGTTATGGTTTATGACATGGAGGAGATAGAACTAAATGTAGACATAGCAACCCCTATAGGGTTAATAGTTAACGAGTTGATTACAAATTCCTTGAAATATGCCTTTCCTAAAAAACTAAACGGAATAATTACAATTGGTCTTGTGCAGGGGCCTGCTCATTTGGAGCTTAAAGTTACCGACAATGGTATAGGTTACCAAAATGGCAATAAGGTAAATGGAACAGGGTTTGGCACTCAATTGATATCACTTTTAACCAGACAATTGGATGGCAAAATGGTACTTCACCATGAAAAGGGAACTTCTGTTTCCTTTGAATTTCAATATCATAAAGCAGCATAATTATGGAACAAAAGACCCGCATTTTAATTGTAGAGGATGATATGATCATCGCTGCCAATATTTCTGTGCAACTCTCCAATTTGGGTTATGAGGTAATGGGAATTGAAACTAGGGGAGAGGAAGCAATTTTACATGCTACTACCAATTGTCCCGATATTATTTTGTTGGACATTAACCTAAGGGGCAATATAAATGGAATTGAAGCAGCCAAACAAATTCAGAAATACAAAAGGATTCCCATTATTTATCTCACGGCCAATAGCGACGAGGCTACTTTTACCAAGGCCAAGGCTACACGCCCCCATGCTTTTATCTCAAAGCCATTTAATAGTCTAAATCTGCAACGGACAATTGCCTTGGTAGAAGATCAAATAAGGGATAAGGATTTGGGATCTAACGTGGAGTCTGACGATTTGGAGGTTCTTTTGGATCGAATTTTTGTTAGGCATAATGGAAAAATGGTAAAACTGCTTCTGGATGATATTTTATATATAGAAGCGGATAGGAATTATAGTAATATAGTTACTTCAACCGGAAATTATTTGGTGAGTACCACCCTTAAGGCGGTGGAGAATGAAATGAAAAATCACATGTTTCTTAGGGTCCACAGATCTTATATGGTGAATATTTCCAAATTGGATGTAGTTGCGGATAACCATTTGGAAATAAGCAGGAAAGTAATTCCCCTTAGTAAATCCTTTAAGGAACATCTACTGAAACATTTGCACACTATTTAATTTAGTTAATTCAAAACTTCGGTAAATTTAAGTTTATCTACGGACAATAGTAACCTTCATTCGTCCTGTCCTTCTAAATATATTGGGATTTATTGATTAATATAATAAAATATACGGTTATAGCCAGCCTTATATCCAAATTCGCTTTTGGGGTATTATTCTAATGCAGAGTTAATAATCCCAAAAGAACTTTATTAATCCATAACACCTGATTATTATGAAAAATCTATTAATTTTTATCGCATTATTGATGGTGGGCAATACGGTCGTGGCCCAGGAAAAATTGTATCTGCTTTTTGAGTTTATGCATGTAGACAATGAGCAGGAGGTGGAGTATAGCGCAACGGAAGAGTTTTGGGAGAAAATTCAGGCCCAGCGCGTTAAAGGTGGTGATATTATGGGTTGGGATCTCTGGGCCCTTAGCCCAGGGGGCGAGATGCAAGACTTCCAATATCTCACGGTAACGGTTTATAACGATCCCGTAAAGATGATGGATGGCAGCAGTTGGGCACATCTAATGGATAGGGCCAAAGCGGCCTATCCCGGCATGTCCGAAGCCGATCTGAATAAAAAATTAAATCATTCCTCCACTACTAGGGATTTGGCGGTAAGAATATTTTCAGAAGAAATAGCTACAACCAAGGGAGATTTTGATATGCCGATTGGTACAATAGCCCAAATGGATATGATGAAGGTAGGTTTAATGGACTATGAATCTTATGAAAAAGCAGAAATGGAAATCTTTCAGCCCATCCACCAAAAGGCAGTCGATTCTGGAGGTAAAGCCAATTGGGGATTAATCCGCTTTATTTCTCCAATAGGAAGTGATACTTATGCTTCGCATATGACTGTAAGTATGTTCAAGGATTATAAGCAGGCCCTAAACCAAAATATTAATTGGGCTGAGGGGGCAACGCCGGCATCCACCAAGGCAATGCAGGATGGCATAGCGTTGAGGGATATGAAATATGTTTATATGGCCAAATTAATACGCAAGGTGCGTTAATGATTTATACTTTCTTTCACATAAATAATAATAAAACCTATAATTTTAATATTATAGGTTTTATGTTCATGAAAATAATGGATCCTGTTTATGGCTAAGCACCTTTATATAGGAAGGTGATGTCGACTTACTTTTTTAGGGTAATGGTAGTTTCTCCTTTACCAATTATTATGATATCGGCCATATCTAAAAATAGGCCGGTCTCCACAATACCCGGAATTTGCTTTAGGTTGCTTTCCAATAATTGGATATTTGAAACGTGTCCAATATTAAGGTCCAAAATAAAGTTACCCTCATCGGTGACAAAATTTCCCCCATCCTTTACTCTTAATTTTGGCTGTAGCCCCATTTTTTGGAGCAACCGTTCAATTTTTTTGGTAGCAAAAGGAATGGTTTCCACGGGCAGTTTAAAATCGCCCAACCTTTTTACTTCTTTCTGGGAATCTGCAATGATGATGACCAAATCGGAATTGTAGGTTAATATTTTCTCCCTTAATAGGGCGCCACCCCCTCCTTTAATAAGTTGCATATAGGGATCAAATTCATCGGCACCATCAATATAAACATCAATAGCATTGGTTTCTTCCAAGGTAGTAAGGGGTATCCCTATTTCCGTTGCCAATTTTTTGGTGTTTTCAGAGGAAGGTACCCCAACTATTTCTAGTCCGTTTTGTACCATACTACCTAGTTCTTTCACCATGTGGGCTGCGGTGGAACCAGTACCCAAACCAACGGTCATTCCACTTTTAACAAATTTTACGGCTTCTTTGGCTGCAAGTTGTTTTTCTCTATCCAGATTCATTTCTCTATTAATTGTGTATAAGAATTTTAAATACTATTCTGCTATTATTTTTTTTGTTTTATCATGTTGGCAATATCATGGGAACCTGGATTATTGGTCTTTTGTAATTCCTCGATTATTTTTGGATGGTCCTCTGGCCTTGTTTGCGATAACTTATAGGTTGCTTGTATATCAGATATAATGATTTGGAACCCGACAATGCCCTTAATTTGTTTCATGGTTTTATGGGACAGATTATGGATCGAAATCGGGTTGGTGGATGCTTTTTCGTATTTGTCCACTAATTTATGCAAGGAATCCAAGACCGCCTCATCATTTAGTATTTGTATTTTACCATAGACATGTACCGCTATATAGTTCCATGTAGGTACTTCCTCCTCCTTATACCAGGATGAGGAAATGTAGCTATGCGGACCATTAAAAATGGTTAAGACTTCTTCGTTATCCACAAAAGATTTCCATTGGGGATTGGCCTTGGAGATATGCCCGACCAAAACATCCTCTCCTCCGGCATTTGTATCCAATTCCAAAGGGATATGGGTTGCCCAAGGGCGGCCATTGGTCTGGTTGATCAAAATGCCAAAACTGTTGTGCTTAAGGAATTCCCGAACTTCATCCAGGTTTTCGTTTCTGTAATGGGATGGGGTGTACATTTTTTAGGTGCTTTAGTAGTCAAATGTTATGGACCCAATTTAATCCTTTACGGTCATCAAAACGGGCAAATGGTCCGAAATAT
This sequence comes from Arenibacter sp. S6351L, assembly GCF_023016025.1. Taxonomy (NCBI): domain Bacteria; kingdom Pseudomonadati; phylum Bacteroidota; class Flavobacteriia; order Flavobacteriales; family Flavobacteriaceae; genus Arenibacter; species Arenibacter sp. S6351L. The sequence continues at coordinate 133,245 of NZ_JALKBB010000009.1, forward strand.
GCATGTTATTGGGCATTCTGTCATCAATATGGGTGTAGGACAGGACGTCTATATTATTTACAAAGATATAGTCTATTCTATTTTCCATAATTCTGTCCTGATCAAAACCATTAAAAGTGCCTATTGGTCCATAGAAAGGTTTTTGTGATATTTCCAAGGCATCTGTCAGGTTCTTTTTCAAGAATTGTATAGGCTCGGTGTCAGGGGTTAAATTTAGATCTCCCATTAGGATTACGGGAAGGTCAGTAGTGTTTATTTCCTTAATATTTTTATAAATGAGTTGGGCAGAATTTACTCTGGCCTGCTTTCCCCTGTGATCAAAATGGGTGTTAAAGACCCAAAATTGTTTTTTGGTCCTAACATTTTCAAACAAGGCATAGGTACAGATTCTCTCCAAAGAGGCATCCCAACCCACCGATACTTTCTCTGGGGTTTCGGATAACCAGAAGGTATTCGTTTTTAGCACTTTGAATTTATCACTATTGTAGAAAATTGCCGAGTATTCACCTTTTTGCTGACCATCGTCCCGACCCACTCCCACATAGGAATAACCATTGAGGGCATTATTCAAATAATCCACCTGATTGTGCAGGCCTTCCTGAATACCTATAATATCGGCATCATAGTGCTGAATTAATTTTGCTAATGAGGCCTTACGTTTGTTCCAATTATTGATCGTATCAGACGTATTGTCGTATTTTATGTTAAAACTGATAAGATTGGTGGTTTGGGAAAATGAGGCTTCCGGAATTAAAAGGAAGGCCAATCCCATCAGTACGGTAGTAAATAGGTTTTTCATTAGATATTTATTTTTTGACTTTAAGGGTAAATCCTTTAAAAGAATAAATATCCTGAATTTTTTAAATACCTACTAATCCTTTGGGGTATATATCATTAAAATAAAAGAAAAAAGGGAACTGATTTTTTTAAAATCAATCCCTTTTTGGTCTATTATTCCTGTTTCTGTTACGGTTGTTATTTCTACCGCCTCTAGGATTGGAGTGTCCAGTCCTTTGTTTTTGTCTATTATTGTGATGTTTTTTCTCTTCCAAGGGTATCTCTTCCGATCCATCATCCACATAAGGGTGGTCCGTAATAACGGGTACCTGCTGGTTAATTAATTTTTGAATATCCTTAAGGTAAGGTCGTTCTTCAGCATCACAAAATGATAGTGCAACCCCACTGGCGCTTGCCCTTCCTGTTCTACCTATTCGGTGTACATAAGTTTCCGGAACGTTGGGCAGGTCGTAATTGATTACCAATGAAAGTTCTTCAACGTCTATTCCTCTAGCCGCAATATCGGTTGCGATTAGGACCTTTAATTCCCCATCTTTAAAATCGCCCAGAGCTTTTTGACGTGCATTCTGCGATTTATTGCCGTGAATGGCATCTGCCTTTATATCGGCCTTGGCCAATTGTTTTACTATTTTGTTGGCACCGTGCTTGGTACGGGAAAAAACAAGGGCGGAATCATTTGGATCTTTTTCCAAAAGATGGATCAGGAGGCTGGGTTTATTTTTTTTGGTAACAAAATAAACGCCCTGTTCTACTTTTTCCGCTGTGGCTTGCTGAGGTTTTATGGTAACGCGTTCAAAATCTCCCAATATTTTCTTTGAGAGTTCCACTATGGCAGGTGGCATGGTAGCGGAAAAGAAAAGGGATTGTCGATTTTCCGGTAGTTTGGCAATTATCTTTTTAATATCATGGATAAAGCCCATGTCCAACATTTGATCGGCCTCGTCCAATACGGCATATTTAATATCCTTTAAAGAAATAAAGCCTTGGTTCATTAGGTCTAATAACCTTCCTGGAGTAGCTATAAGTACATCTACACCCTTTCTAAGGGCATCCGTTTGTCTTCCCTGTTTAATACCACCGAAAATAACGGTGTTTTTTATTCCTGTGAATCGTGAATATGAGGTGAAATTTTCCCCAATCTGTATGGCCAACTCCCGTGTAGGAGTTACCACCAAGGTTCTTATTTTTCGCTGTTGTTGATTGGCTTCCCTATCCATCACCAATTGTTGTATGATGGGTATGGAAAATGCTGCCGTTTTGCCGGTTCCTGTTTGTGCGCAACCCAATAGATCCTTTCCTTTTAGTAATATGGGTATGGATTTTTCTTGTATTGGGGTTGGATTTGTATAGCCTTCAGCCGTCAAGGCTTTTAGGATAGGCTCTATAATACCTAATTCTTTGAATGTCATGTAGTATGTAAAATAAGCGGCAAAGGTAGGGGATTAGTTTGGATAAACCGTTTAAATGCAAAAATAGACCTTAGAATCCAGCTGCAGCGGCCTCTGCACATCGTTCCCCGTCCATAGCTGCCGATACAATGCCCCCAGCGTAACCTCCACCTTCCCCACAGGGAAAAAGTCCTTTTATTTCCGGATGTTCCAATTTTTCATTTCTTGGAATATTAACAGGGGAGGAGGTCCTCGATTCCACCCCCACCACATTGGCCTCCGAAGTGTAATAGCCCTTCATTTTTTCCCCAAAGGCGGTAAAACCCGAGCGCAGCCTGCTGCCAATCAGTTTGGGTAAAAGCGAATGCAGAGGAGCGGATTTTAAACCTGGTTGATAAGAGGTTGGATTCAGATCGTTGGACAATTTGCCTTCCACAAAGTCGGTAAGTCGCTGTGCAGGCGCAGTTTGTGTCCGCCCACCTGAAGTAAAAGCCAATCGCTCCAAATCCTTTTGATATTCAAGGCCCTTCAATGCGCCATGGTGCTCATATTTGTGAATATCGAGATCTACATTTATTTCCACAACTATACCGGAATTGGCGAATAGGTTATTTCTTTTGGAAGGGGACATACCGTTGACGACTACTTCTCCCGGCGATGTTGCTGCGGGAACAATAAATCCGCCAGGGCACATACAGAACGAGTATACGCCCCTGTCCTTCACCTGTTCTACCAGACTGTAGGAAGCAGCTGGTAGCAATTCGTTGCGTTGCCCTTTACAGTGGTATTGAATACTATCTATAATATGTTGAGGGTGTTCTACCCGGACACCCATGGCAAATGATTTGGCCTGTATTGCAATTTTTTTGTTGTTCAATAAATAGTATATATCCCTTGCAGAATGCCCAGTAGCCAAAATAATCCTGTCAGCAGGCATTTCGGAACCATCTTGCAAAACAATGGCCTTTATGGCGTTATTGGCAATGGTGAAATCGACCACCTTGGTTTGAAAGTGTATTTCACCACCATATTTAATAATGGTTTCCCTTATGTTTTGCACTAGCTTGGGCAATTTGTTGGTGCCTATATGGGGGTGTGCGTCTATAAGTATTTGTTCAGTTGCGCCGTGAAAGACCAAATTTTCAAAAATTCGCCGTACATCTCCTCTTTTAAGACTTCGGGTGTACAACTTGCCATCGGAATAAGTACCGGCACCTCCTTCTCCAAAGCAATAATTGGAGTCCTCATTTACTATATGATCCCTATTGATGGCCTTTAGGTCTCGTCTACGATCTTTTACATTTTTGCCCCTTTCAAGGACTATGGGCCTATATCCCAATTCGATACAGCGCAGAGCGGCGTACATTCCGGCGGGTCCAAAACCTATGATATGTATTTTTTTTGCTTTGGAAACATCCTTGTAATCAAAGTTGTACTCCTTGTTTTTAGGAGCAGGTTCATTGATGTAAACCGAAACCTTATAATTGAAGTAAATGGTGGATTTACGGGCATCGATCGATTTCCTAAGTACGTTTACCATTGAAATTTCCTCCATTGGAATTCCCAAATATTTTGAAGCTTTCTTTCTTAGGATATCATCTACCGATTCTTCCAATAAAGTGGTCCTGAGCTGAATGTTTCTTACCATAGCGCAAAATTACTTTAATTAAAGTAATTATTTATTCAAAAAAACACGACCAGCCATTGTGTTCTAGGTTTGTTTATGAGCTATACTCCTTTTTATAGGACAACGGGGTTCTCTTGGTAATTGCCTTGAACTGTTTGTTGAAATTGGATAGCGTTTGAAAGCCGCTCTCATAGCATGCCTCGCCAATATTCATTTTATTTTCGATCAGTAATTTACAGGCATGGCCAATTCTAATTTCACTTAAAAATTCGGAAAAGGTCTTATTGGCATGGATCTTAAAGTATCTGCTAAAGGAGGTAGGGGTCATATTGGCCAAAGAGGCAACCGTGCCCAATTCTATCTTGTCTTTGAAATTCTTCATCACATAGGCGTGTACATTATTCATCCTTTCCGTATCCCCTTCCTTTAAAGAGTTGGTATAGCCAGGACTGGCCAGTATGGTGTTTTCGGTGGTATTGGCAAGGCAGTTTAGAATTTTAAACAATTCCAAAACACTTTCCATTCCTTCAAGATGTATAAGGTTTTTGATCATGACGCGAATGGTATCTGCGGTTTTGCCCATAACATCCAGGCCTCGCAAGCTCTTTTGGAATAACTGCCTTAATTTGATCATTTCTTCCTTTTGCAATAGACTCTGGCCAATGAAATCGTCGTGAAAGTAAACTACGATTCCCTCGGACCATAAATTTTCCTCAACAGCGTACCCTTCATTATCGCTACGCCACATATGAGGTAAATTTGGTCCTGTAAAGGTTATATCCCCTTCCTTAAAATGTTTTACGTGGTCACCAATAAAGCGGGTGCCACTACCTTTTAAAACCATAAACAGTTGATATTCCGGATGGAAATGCCAAATAGGGTCAAAATTGGGCTGTCTCAACAATTTGGCCACAAAGGCATGGGAATTGGGAATGGGCGATTTTTGTAATGCAGATTTCACTTATGGGCAAGGATTTAATTATTCATAAATATAGTGGCCAATCCTAGTTATACATCTACAATCTTGTAGTTATTTGTCAATAAATATAAGTAAAATTCATATTCAATGGTATAATACAGTCAATTGTAGATAACATCGAGGATTCTTTGTGCTGTATTAATTGTTATAATTGTTGAACATAAATACAACTAAATCATGAAAACCATACAGGCCCGTATTTTTTGTTTGTTTATCACTATCATTACTCTTTCAGGTTGTAATTCTTTCGAAAAGAAAAAAAAAGACGACCAGCCAAGACGTGTGGAAATGTTGTTCCTAGGGCATGCCCTAGAGCACCATAATTCAAGGGTATATATGCCTATTTTGGCCTCAGCCTTAACCAAAAGTGGTATAAACATTACCTATACGGAAGAGGTGGAAGACCTTAATCCAGAAAATTTAGCGCTTTATGATGGAGTAATAATTTACGCCAATCATGAAAATAGGTTTCCAGAACAGGAAAAAGCCTTGCTGGATTATGTTGCAGCAGGCCATGCATTTGTACCTATTCATTGTGCTAGTTTTTGTTTTAACGAGTCCGAACAATATGTGGACCTTGTGGGTGGACAATTTAAAACCCACGGCAAGGATACTTTTACGGCCAAAATTATTGATAAGTCGCACCCCATCATGCAAAAGTTTGAAGAATTCTCCACATGGGACGAAACCTATGTTCATGATAAATTGGCCAGTGATATTACCGTTTTGATGGAAAGGGTGGAAGGGGAACATCATGAACCATGGACTTGGGTAAAGCAATTTGGTAAAGGGAAGGTATTCTATACAGCTTACGGACATGATGAACGAACTTGGAGTAAACCCGGATTTCATAATCTCATAAAAGAGGGTATTTTATGGGCAGTGGCCGACCGGGTAAAAAAGAATTGGGAAGAATTTGCCAAAGACATACCAACCCTGGAATATAAGGAAATGGCCAATATCCCCAATTATGAGAAAAGGGATCCTGCACCTAAATATCAAATGCCTTTAACGCCGGAGGAATCGGCAAAATTAATCCAGGTCCCAAGTGGGTTTAAGTTGGAGCTGTTTGCTTCGGAACCCAATATTATTAACCCTATAGCTATGAATTGGGATGAAAAAGGTAGGCTATGGGTAATAGAGACCGTAGACTATCCTAATACGGTGCGCGACGATAAAGGCTCGGGAGACGACAGAATAAAAATATGTGAAGACACCGATGGGGATGGCAAAGCGGACAAGTTTACCGTATTCGCCGAAAAATTAAATATCCCTACCAGTTTTACTTTTGTAAATGGGGGTATTTTGGTTTCCCAGGCACCGTATTTTTTATTTTTAAAGGATACGGATGGAGATGACAAGGCAGATGTAAAGGAAGTTGTAATCGATGGATGGGGTGTATTCGATACCCACGCCGGGCCATCGAACCTTCAGCGTGGTATAGACAACAATATCTATGGTGTAGTGGGTTATTCAGGATTTAATGGAAATATTTCGGGTGAAAACTTCGAATTTGGTCAAGGAATATATCGTTTCAATAGCGACTTTGGCAATTTTGAATTTTTGACCAATACGAGTAACAATACTTGGGGATTGGGGATAACTGAGGATAATTCCATTTTTGCTTCCACAGCCAATAATACCCATAGTGTTTTTATGGGCATACCCAATAAGAGCTTAAAAGATGTGGCAGGTATTTCCTTGAAGGGGAGTGTAAAAATAGACGGCCATTACGCCATGTTGCCTATTACCCAAAACGTTCGGCAAGTTGATGTTTTTGGAGGCTTTACGGCTGCCGCAGGACACCATTTTTACACCGCCAGGAGCTTTCCAAAACAGTATTGGAACAAGTATGCCTTTGTGTGCGAACCCACGGGAGGGGTAGTGCATATTGCTAAAATTGAAAAAGATGGTGCTGGGTATTTGGAAAAGGATGGTGGCAATTTAATAGCTAGTTCGGATGAATGGTTTTCCCCGGTGGAGGCGAAAGTAGGTCCGGACGGTGCAGTTTGGGTATTGGATTGGTATAATTTTATCATTCAACATAATCCCACGCCCAATGTAGATAGAGGGGGCTATGATGCTGTGAACGGACTAGGGAATGCCTATGAAAATCCCTTACGTGATAAATCCAAGGGACGTATTTGGCGCATTTTTCCTCTAGATAGTGAGGACAAAAAATCCGTTACCTTGGATAAGGGCGATTCAAAAGGCTTGGTAAAAGCCCTTTCCAATGATAATATGTTTTGGAGAATGACCGCCCAGCGTTTATTGGTTGAAAATGGAAATACCGATATTGTGCCAAATCTTATCAAATTGGTTAAGAACACGGAATTGGACGCTTTGGGGCTTAACCCGGGCGCCTTGCATGCCTTATGGACTCTTAATGGACTTGCTGTTGTTTCTTCCAATGCCGAAGCTATGGAGGCAATGAAGAGCGCCTTAAAGCATCCATCAGGAGCGGTTAGAAAAGCCGCCATTCAGATCTTGCCAAAAAATGAAACTGTAGATGCGTTGCTATTGGAATCCAATTTGTTGACAGATCAGGATCCTCAGGTGCAATTGGCAGCACTTATATATTTTTCAGAAAGGGAGCCTAGTGCTGAAATTGGGAGTCGATTGTTTGAGTTGAGTAAGAACGAACCTGTTGTGGCCGATGATTGGTTGGCAAAGGCTCTTTACGTAGCCGGTAGCAAGCATCATCAAGGATTTATCACTGCCTTCATGGCTTCCAATCCTAATTTTGAAATAGGATCTTCGGTTAAAGATCAAAGACAAGCCGTAGGGGTGGATGATTCCAAGTGGGAAACAATGCTCCTTCCACAGCTTATAGAAGATGCTGGGTTGCAGATGGATGGTGTAATTTGGTTCCGCAAAAATGTTGATGTTCCATCCAACAGAGTTGGTAAGTCGGGTACTATTTCTTTAGGACCCATTGATGATTCTGACAAGGTGTATATCAATGGTACGTTGGTTGGGGGAACCGAGAAGGATTATCGGGCCAATAGGGTGTATCAAATTCCATCAGGGATTTTGAAAGCAGGTAAAAATTCCATAGCCGTCCGGGTAGAGGATACTGGCGGTGGCGGAGGGATCTGGGGCAAAAAAGAACAAATGTTTTTAAAGACAGGCCAATATCAGGTCTCGTTGGCCGGGGATTGGAAATATGAAGTTGAATTGGATTTCTCGAAGGCTGCACAGAACCTCTTTTCAGATAAGTCGCTAGCGGAACAATTGGTGGAAACCTATATAAATGAGGTTGAATTAGGTGCTGATAATAGTTTGTCCCGTAATTCGCATGCCATTGTTGTTAATGTCAAGACTATTAAAAACGAAATGAAATACGACCTAACCGAATTTGTGGTAGAAGCGGGAAAGGCGGTTGAGCTAGTTTTTGAGAATACGGATTTTATGCAGCACAACCTGGTAATTACCAAAGCCGGTGAAAAGGAAAAAGTAGGTATGGCAGCCGATAAATTGGCTATGGAACCCAATGGAGCAGAGAAAAATTATGTTCCAGACATGGCTGAAGTACTATATGCCACCGCCATTATTAACCCTGAAGAAAAGGTTGTCTTAAAATTTACAGCTCCCGAAGAACCAGGGGATTATCCTTTTATCTGCACCTTTCCCGGCCATTGGCGAATTATGCAAGGGGTTATGAAGGTAGTCAAGGCAAAATAGATGGTATAATGGCCTAAAATTTATTAGGTATACTATTGTATGGTAAACTATTACTATAACTTATTTAAAGTAATTATTCTATAATGACAAATGATATAAAATACGGTGTAAGCACCTGGCTTTGGGAGTCACCTTTTAATACACAATCCATTGCCCTGTTCCCTAAAATTAAAAAGATGGGGTATGATTTGGTGGAAATCCCAGTGGAGGATCCGGAACTTATCAATGGGCAAATTGTAAAAAAAGCATTGAAAGACAATGGGCTGCAAGCGGTTGTTTGTGGAGCCTTTGGGCCAACAAAAGATCTGACCCATAAGGATACCGCAGTACATCAAAATTGCTTCAACTACATAGAAAAGTGTTTTCAACTATGTAATCTATGGGAAGTAGATTTTTTGGCTGGACCCATGTATGCTGCCGTAGGTAAGGCTCGAATGCTTCCAGGGGAAGAGCGCAAACGGGAGTGGTGCCTAGCGGTAAGCAATGTTGCCAAGGTTTGTGCCATGGCCCAGGATTATGGGGTGTCCGTAGCCTTGGAACCGTTAAACCGTTTTGAGTCGGACATGATCAACACGGCGGAAGATGTAATGCGTTTTATTGCAGATGTTAACCACGGTTGTGCTAAAGTTTTACTAGATGGTTTTCATATGACCATTGAGGAAAAGAATATTGCAGAAGCCATAAAGACTGTAGGTGACAAGTTGGTGCATGTGCAGGTTTCTGAGAACCACAGGGGAATTCCTGGTACCGGATTAACACCTTGGGCTGATTTTGCAGATGGCTTAAGGGCTATTGACTATAAAGGGGCTATCGTCATCGAAAGTTTTACTCCGGAGATCAAAGAGTTGGCTGGAGCCGTGTGCATTTGGAAAAATTTGGCCGAGAGTCAGGACGAATTCGCCTCCCAAGGGATTGATTTTTTAAAAAGGACATTTAATTAAATATAGAAAAAGATGAGCAGTAAGAAAGTAAACATCGCCATTGTAGGCTTGGGATTTGGAGCGGAATTCATCCCTATCTACCAAAAGCACCCAAGCGCCAATTTGGTGGCTGTATCCCAAAGGAATCCAGATAAACTAAAACAGTTGGCCGATGCGTTCAATATCGAAAAAAGATATACTTCCTATGATGAATTATTGCTGGATCCGGAAATAGATGCGGTACATATCAACACACCTATTCCAGATCATGGTATACAGTCCATTAAAGCGTTAAGGGCAGGGAAACATGTAGCTTGTACCGTACCCATGGCAACTTCGGTAGAAGAATGCGAGGAAATTGTACGCTTAACGGAAGAAACAGGACTCGCCTATATGATGATGGAAACCGTGGTCTACGCCAGGGAGTTTCTGTTTATGAAGGAGTTGTACGAAAAAGGCGAGCTGGGCAAGGTGCAGTTTTTAAAAGCAAGCCATCAGCAGGATATGGACGGATGGCCCAATTATTGGCCGGGTTTGCCGCCAATGCACTACGCTACACATTGTGTAGGGCCTGTTCTGGGCCTTTTGAGAGGCGAAGCTGAATACGTTTCCTGTTTTGGGTCGGGAACTATACGGGAGGAGTTAATACCGCATTACAACTCACCATTTGCAGTGGAGACCACGCATATTAAATTTCGGAATTCCGATCTAAGCGCTCAGGTATATCGTTCGCTATTTGATGTAGCCAGACAATACAGGGAAAGCTTTGAGGTGTATGGTTCGAAGAAATCGGTAGAGTGGCCCCTTATCGAAGGAAAGCCATTGGTGGTGCACACGGCCAAAAAACCGGAACCTGAAATTCCGGAGGAAGTGGAAAGCCCGGATTTCGCAAAATTATTGCCGAAGGAAATACAACACTTTACGACCCAGGGCGTGTATGATTCAGAAGAGCATCAACATCTTTCATTTACACAGGGGGCTGGTCATGGGGGCTCCCATCCACATTTGGTGCACGAATTTGTAAATGCCCTGATTCAGAATAAAGCGCCATACCCCAATGCCAAACAGTCCGCCAATATTACCTGTGTTGGGATCCTGGCACATGAGTCGGCCCTAAAAGGGGGCGAGATAATAAAGTTGCCAGAGTTTACTTTTTTAGGTAAATAGTTTATTTACAATTTTTTAAAAAGTGAAATATAAAGTTCTGTTTTAAGTTCAATGAGGGGTGTTGAAGAGATTTTTTTTGGGAAGGAATTTTGTTTTGAGTTAATCTTTTTTCAAAAAAAGCGTTATTTATTTGAAAATAATCACTAAATTTAATATTCATAAGTAAGACTTAAAAAATAAGTTATTTGGTAAAAAGCCTATTTTTTAACTTTTAAAAGAGGACGTAGGGGTGCGTCCTCTTTTTTATTTTAAGGATTTACATCTCTTCTGGGAATAAAATTCTGGATCATGCTTATTTGTTGTGTTTCTTCAAAAATTAGGATGAACATAATATTTTGTGTTTTTTGATTTTAGCTTTATTTATTGGGCAAAATCGAATGAAATTATTGTTAAAATTATTCTTTCATTTTCTTTGCTTGTCCAAAGAAAACGAAACAAAAGAAAAGACCCTTCTTCACTAGGTGGCCCCTAAAATCTTGGGGTTTTATGGACCGCTGCCATGGCCTAAATTATCTCCAAGGCTTCAATAATTCTTAACGGCCATGACATCTCCACTACGGAAGAAGACCAACCAGACCATAGGCTTTGAAGACAATGTTCGATAGCATTAAATTAATGATAATGATTTATCTACATTATTTAGGTTTACGGAACATAGGAACGGCCTATTATCAATTTCGTTTTAAACCAAGCGGTTTCCGCGTTGGGTGTTGGTAGCCGTCCAAAGAGCATTTCACCCAAGTGAAAGCGGTCTGGACGATGCGGCCGTGGAAAGTGCGTAGATTTAAAGAAATTTAAAATCAGCCTAGCGTTTTTTGGTTCGTTTTTTGGGCGATGCAAAAAATGAACAGAACACAAACTCTGGGCAAGTCTATCCTATCTTTTTCTAATTCACACACAGCTTTTAGGATTGATCCAAAATTCTCCTAACTTGTATTAGCTGGCGTTGTAATATTGCTGTCCGTTCTATCGGTGTCGATTAATGGGTGGAACCTCCTGTTTTGTGGTACCAACTACCCTTCTGTAAGTATTAATCTATGTAGTGGGCAAATACAGAATTACGGTTTGAGTTAATTTTTTTTCAAAAAAGAGCTTTTCGTAGGAGAATAAATGTTAATTTTAACATTCATAAGTTAAGACTTGAAAAATACGTTTTGTTATACGAAACTATTTTTTAAAACTTCAAAAGAGGACGTAGGGGTGCGTCCTCTTTTATATTTATGGTCATTTTATCTCCAGCTCATCCCATTAAATCTACAATTCGGTAGATTCAATTTTCCTGCCTTTTTTATTTAAGTCACATTTGCCCAATGAAAAACTCACTTAAAATTGAGCTATGCATAAAGTCATATTGATAATCCTGGCAACCGTCGTCAATGAATTGGCGGCGGCTCATAATGAAAGTGAATTAGTAGATAATTGCACTTTTTATACTGTAAATCAATGCAGTAATGAATCTAAAGTGATGCCGGAAATATTTGCGGCGGAATCTTTGTACAGTAAACAGGGTGTCCGTTATGTTACAGTAGATCTTGAACCGTCGTGGAAACTTTTTGCTAACTTTAAGCCGGGTGCCTTCCATATGTGTCGATAACGGAGGGATGAATTTCCGGGATTATGTTAAAATGGATTACAAATAAGACTTAATGATGCGGTTTATTAAACATATAGGAAATGCACTGTTTATAGGTACATTGTTATATTTTGTGTTTCTCGCTGTTTTCTTTTTTATGGGAGAATTCGATGGCGGCTTTAGTGTTGAGCGGGCTTTTCAGGAGTATTACGCCAATATGATTTTTGCTGTAATCCTTTATATGGTGAATGCGTATTGGATTCAATTTCTTATAATTAAATATGGGCAGCAGATATACAGGGGGAAACGCTTGTTATTTGCGATTTCCGGCAACATTGCGTTCTCCTTGGCGGGGATATTCCTCTCCCGTTTAATTCTTAGGGTAGGGATTGGAAAAATGCCTCCGTTGGATTTTTTGGCAAATGAGGAGCCAGGGCAATACAAAGTTTCGCTGTTTTTGGCGATTTTAATTTCTGCACTGTTTTATTTGGCTTGGTACTTTAAACATCGGCAGGAGAACAAGGTAAAGGAGCAGAAAATAATTGCAGGTACTGCCTCTGCCAAGTTCGATGCCCTTAAAAATCAATTGGATCCACATTTTTTGTTCAATAGTTTAAACGTGCTTACCAGTTTAATTGAGGAGGATCCCCTTCAAGCTCAAAAATTCACAACTTCCCTTTCAAAGGTATATCGATATGTATTGGAGCAGAAGAACAAAGACTTGGTGACCGTGGACGAAGAACTTGCCTTTGCTGAAACTTATGTAAGGTTGTTGAAAATGAGATTTGAGGATAGTATAGTTTTTGATATCCCTGGGAAATGCAGTGATGCCGAGGCAAAAATAGTTCCCTTGTCCCTACAGCTCTTGTTGGAAAATGCGGTTAAGCATAACGTGGTAACGGTTGCAAGACCCTTGCGGATACGCGTATATGAGGAAGGGGGTATGCTTTGTGTATCGAATAATCTACAGGAGAAGCAGGTCGTTAAAAAAAGTAGTGGGGTTGGGCTCAGGAATATACAGGAACGTTACCAAATGTTGTCCAGTAGGGAGGTTCAGGTCAATAAATCTGCTTCGGAATTTACGGTCAAGCTCCCAATACTAACGGAAAGAATAGGGATTAAGGAAACGCATGAAACATTTTTAGAGGACAAACGCTATCAAAAAGCCAAAGAACAGGTAGAGGCGATTAAGGGGTTTTATGGCAATCTAATATCCTATTGTGTAGTATTGCCCTTATTGGCTATACTCAATTATAACACTACGAGTTTTCCATGGGTACTTTTCCCTGCTGTTGGATGGGGATTTGGTGTAGCGCTTCATGGTATGGAAGTTTTTGGTTACAATCCGCTCTTAGGGAAAAACTGGGAGGAAAGGAAAATTCAGAAGTATATGGAAGATGAAGATTTTTAGGGTTACGGTCCATCCTATAAAATCAACATTTCAGGATCTTATTTTTGAAAAATACTATACAGGTCACGAATTTTGAATAAAAATCAAATAATGGAAAATATAGATAAGGAAAACAAATATTTCAGGGCCAAAGAAAGGGTTGGTGCCATTAAGAAGTTTTATATGAGCCTAATGTCCTATTTTGTTTTTATCGGGTTTCTGGCGGCCCTTAACTACTGGACCAATCAATGGCGGTACCCCTGGTTTCTTTGGGCGGCCTTTGGTTGGGGAATTGGCTTGGTGTTTCATGCCGTAAAGGTTTTTGGTTTGAACCCTTTCTTTGGAAAGAACTGGGAAGAACGGAAAATTCAAGAGTATATGCAGGAGGATGAAAGAAAAAACAGGTGGAAATAATGGATATTGATAAGCAAAATAAATTGGAGCGCGCCAAAAAACACGTAGCGGAATTAAAGGGGTTTTATGTTCATCTTGTGGTATATCTTGCTGTAAATGTATTTATTACAACGGCTAAGATTATAGGTGACATCAGCAATGGCGATTCCTTTCTGGAGGCATTTTGGGACTTTGAAACTTTTGCAGTGTGGTTGTTTTGGGGCGTAGGTTTACTGTTTCATGGCTTAAAGGTTTTTTCTTATAATCCATTTTTCAACAAGGATTGGGAAGAAAGGCAGATCCAAAGATACATGGAGAAAGAGAAACGGGAAGTTGAAAAATACAAATAGCGCAAATGGATAGGAATAACTTGGAAAAGTACATTAAGGCTAAAAAGCGAGTGGATAATCTTAAAAATTTTTACGCACATATTGCTATTTATCTGGTTATGAATGCTCTTCTTTTGATTTTTAAAGGAAGGCTCCTTGATTTTTTTACCGCCAACGGAGTTGAGGATCAGGGTTTTTTAAATTGGATGGAATGGAATATGGTTCTTATTCCAGTTATTTGGGGGGTGATCCTCGTGGTGGCCGGAGTTTATTTTCTGAAATTGAAACCTGGATTTTTTAGGAAGTGGGAGGAAAGGCAGATGCGGAAATACATGGAGGAATAAGAAGATAATATAGTGCCATAGCAATCAAACAAAAACCAATTAGCCAATTAAAATGAATGCAATCATTATTGAAGATGAAAAACCGGCCGCAAGAAGATTAGGTCGATTATTGACCAATTTGAAGGTAGGGGTGTCCACTATGCTCCATTCTGTTGAGGAGGCCATTATTTGGTTTCGGGAAAACAATCATCCAGATTTAATTTTTTTGGATATTCAGCTTTCGGACGGATTATCGTTTGAGATCTTCGAGGCCGTTGATATACAAAGTTCGGTAATTTTCACTACTGCATATGATGAATATGCGTTGCAGGCATTTAAGTTGAATAGCATCGATTATTTGTTGAAACCCATAGATGATGAAGAGTTGGAAATTGCCGTAAAAAAGTACCTTGTTTTTAGGCCTGAAAAACAGAAAATGACCCTCGATTTTGAAGACATAAAAAAGTTGTTGGTAAACCCTTTGGAGCGGGAGTACAAAAAGAGGTTTACCGTGAGGGTAGGGCAGCATCTAAAAATTATCAATGCAGAGGAGATAGAATGTTTCTACAGTGACAAAAAAGGTACCTATGCAGCCACTATCGATGGTAGAAATTATCTATTGGATCTTACCCTGGAAAACTTGGAATCGGAACTTCACCCCAACTCCTTTTTTAGGGTGAGCAGAAAGTTCTACGTGAACATAAGTCATATAAAAGATATTGTTTCTTACACCAATTCTAGGTTGGAAATCAAATTAAACCGCTATAATGAACAAGAAATAATAGTAAGTAGGGAAAGAGTGAAAGACTTTAAGTTATGGTTGGAGTAAGTGTATTTAAATAATTGATTTTAAGTATATTAAAGTTGAAAATAATCAATTATAGGTTTTTCTTATAGTAGTGTTTTTGAGCAATTTTGGGCTATTCTTCAACCCTGTTGTCGTCAAAAGAGGAAGGTAGTAGTTTCGGGATTAATTTAATGAATATGGGTAATAAAACTGCTCCGCCGGGAAGTATGAAAATGGCTAGCGAAGGAATACTTTTAAAAATATCAACGAGTTGATTTTGCACTTTTTTCTTCTCTTCCGGGCTAAGATCCTTCACCGTTGATTTGGATAATAGGGTAACCAATTCCTTACTTTCAGAAAGTTCCTTTTGTAGACGTTTGCTATTTCTGAGGATAAGTTTGTTTACTATTTTGGACATGCTATCGTAAAATTGGACAGCTAAATTGTGGTCCTTCAGATGGGGTATTTTGTCGGCATTCAATTGAAAAAATCCGGTAACATCCTGTAGCGATTTTGCTATTTCATTTTGGTCAAAACCAAGGTCCCTGCCCAAGCCAAAAATAAAGTCGGATTCGGTGTAATCCAATGACTGGTCTTCCCATACCGTTAAGCAGGCAACATCCAGAAAATACCTATTTTCCGAACCGGAATATTTGTTGACCAATTCATCTCTATAGGAGCCATCAAAATCCTGTTTTACGCTTTCAATAAAGGTCAGCGAGGAGGCAAAAAGTTGCGCCAGTTTTTCGTCACTCTTATTTTTCTCTTTGGAATTTAAGGTATGATATGTAACATTTATGGTGATATGTTCCAGGCGTTGGGCATATTCCTTTATTGAAGTTTCACCTTCAAGATATCTTTTAAAGCTTAGAACATCTATAAAAAGCAACGAATTGGTTATGATGTTATTGAAGGTCTTACTTATTACATTGTCCTCTAGGTAGATTCTTGAGTTCAAAAGGTTTTCCAGTTTGGAAGACGTTTTTTTACCCGTAAGAAATTTGTTCAAAAATGAAATTCTGTTAATCCCCAAATCTTTATAGAACTTAAAGATGTAACCAAGGAAAGCTTCGAAATTGGGTTCGTTGTTTTTAAGCTTGTAGGTGAAATAGAGTGCGGTTATTAAATTGATCTTGGCTTTTTCATCCTCGGACAAGGGAACCTCTCTAATTATAAATGGGGGTATATCCAGATTAATCCCATAAACAAATCCGGTACTCTTGAGTAGGGCATATAATTCTTCAAAGGAGTTAAAATAGTCGTTATTGTCCTTTACCAGATACCCAAACTTATCTATCCAACCGGTGGCAGAAGGGTTCATAGATTCAAATATTAGTGGGTAAAATTAAATTAAAATATGGGACTTCATTCTTATTGGAACTGTTTTTTCGGTAAAAGGCATTTTTAATCATCAACATAAAATCTGATCTATGATGAAGGTTGTCATCACCTAAACTTTGTTCTTAGGGAAATTTTTTATTGAATTTTGTTTGATATTAGGTGGTGGAAGGCAGAGGAAGCCGGGATATGGCAACCATATTTTAATTTTATAGGAACAATTTGAAGCTGTCTTAGGTAGGTAACTTAATAAAGACGATATGCGTTTATTTGAAGAGAATGAAAAGAGTTGCAACGAGAGTTAATGCTATAACAAGAAAAATAAACATTTCTCTATTACGATCTTTAAGGGCCCTGTTTTTTATCCGATCCTTTATTTTTTTTAATTCTATTTCGGATACTTTCTTGAAGTTCAATTTTGTAAGTGCAGGCACGGTATCGGAATATATATTATCCCTATTGTTATCCTTAAACCGTGCTCGATTGGAAGGTTTTAGAGAGCGATTCTGATTCACTCTATTGTTCATGTCCTGAATGCTTCCGCTCATATTAAATTTTTTGGGCTACTTTCATGTTATATTAAAAATAGCCCAAAAAAAACTTATAAGCAAACGTTTGTTTTATCCGTAGGGTATTACTCCCATTCTGTATGGAAGATGCCTTCCATATCCGTCCTCTCATAGGTGTGCGAACCAAAGTGATCGCGCTGCGCCTGAATAAGGTTTAAAGGCAACCTGCCAGAGGTGTAGGCATCAAAATAGATTAAAGAGTTGGAAAGACCTGGCAATGGAATGCCATTTTTGGCCCCATATGCTACAAGATTCCTAGTGGCCCCTACAGTAGATTGCACCTTGGGAACAAACTGTGGGGATAGCAAAAGGTTTGGCAATTGCTTGTCCTTGGTAAAAGCCGCGGATATGTCTTCCAACAAACCGGCGCGGATAATACATCCCGCTCTCCAAATTTTGGCTATTACAGAAAGATCTAGATCGTAGCCATATTCCTTGGAGGCATCTGCCAATTGATGGAGTCCTTGTGCATAAGTGGTGATAAAGGAAAAGTAAAGTGCTTCCTCCGCCCATTTTGCCATTTCCTTTTTGTCCATTATTGCTGGCTCTGGCCTATTGTATAGCTTATCTGCCAAAACCCTTTCTTCCTTCAAGGCCGATATTTCCCTCATACTTACGGCTATATCTATACTTGGGATGGGAATACCCAGGTCCATGGCATTTTGGGATGTCCATTTACCGGTACCCTTTTGTTTGGCTTTGTCCAATATCTTGTCTACCAATCTGCCATCGCCCTTGTCATCTTCCTGTTTAAAAATCTCAGCGGATATTTCTATTAAAAAGGATTGTAATCTACCCTTGTTCCAGGAATCAAAAATGGCATGAAGTTCATCATTATTGTACTTGCCTGCTTTTTTTAGAAGGTCATATATTTCTGAAGTAAGCTGCATTAAGCCATACTCAATGCCGTTATGTACCATTTTTACATAGTTTCCGGCAGATTTAGGGCCTAAATA
Source organism: Arenibacter sp. S6351L (assembly GCF_023016025.1). Lineage (NCBI taxonomy): Bacteria > Pseudomonadati > Bacteroidota > Flavobacteriia > Flavobacteriales > Flavobacteriaceae > Arenibacter > Arenibacter sp. S6351L. The sequence continues at coordinate 151,466 of NZ_JALKBB010000009.1, forward strand.
GGCTACGCATGGCTCTCCTTTAAATTTGGCAGAGACAGCCTCAAATATAGGCTGCACCTCCTTGTAGGCTTCTTTGTTTCCCCCCGGCATTATACTGGGGCCCCGCCTGGCACCTTTTGCACCTCCGGAGACACCAGAGCCGAAAAAGTGAATTCCTTTACTTTGTAAATAAGTCTCCCTACGATCGGTATCGGTAAAAAATGAATTTCCACCATCTATAATAAGGTCGTTCTTGTCCAAATATGGCAAAAGACTTTCAATTACGGAGTCCACTATTTTACCGGCAGGCACTAAAAGCATAATTTTTCTAGGCTGTGATAAGGATTGTACGAAATGTTCAATATTGGTGGAGGCATTTACTCTTTTGGTGTCTTGTCCTTCTTCGATCAGTACATTTACTTTTTCATCATCAAGATCGTATCCCATAGCCGAAAAGTTGTTATCCGCAACGTTTAAAATAAAATTACGTCCCATTACCCCTAGGCCAATCAATCCAAAATCATATGTGTTTTCCATGTTTTTTCCTTAAAGTTATTTAACAAAATAAAGTGGCTTTTGTTAAGTGTCCTTGTTTATAAATGAATAATCTAAATTAGTTTTATCTTCGCACGATAATTCAAAAATCAAAAATAGTCAATTAAACGGTTTTTAGAACCAAAGTTTTAAATTCCCAACAAATTGAACAAAACTTCCAATAATTATATTATGAATAAAACGGCAAATCAAATGCTTGTTATTTTTGGGGCATCAGGAGATTTAACTGCTAGAAAGCTGGTACCAGCTTTATTTAACTTGTACAAGGCAAAACAGCTTCCTGAGAATTTCGTGGTTTTGGGAGTAAGTAGGAGTAACATGACCGATGGTGAGTTTAGGAGGAAGGTAGTCCAGGAGAGTACTTACCTCAAGGATAAGGTAAAGGACGCATCTTCTGATTTTATAAATACTTTTGCCGACAAGTTTTTTTATGAGGATCTGGGCGAGGATTACAATAAGGAATACAGTAAGTTGGCCACCAGGATATCTGATTTAAATACTAAATTCAGTACCGAGGGCAACTATATTTTTTATCTTTCCACTCCACCCAGTCTCTACGAGTTAATTGCAAAAAATCTTTCCGAGCAAGGTTTGAATAACGAAGCCGAAGGTTGGAAGCGAATCATTGTTGAAAAACCATTTGGCTATAGTTTGGAGACGGCCAAAAATCTAAATATTGGTCTGCAAACTTATTTCAAGGAGTCCCAGATCTATAGAATTGACCATTATTTGGGCAAGGAAACGGTTCAGAATTTATTGGTGACCCGTTTCTCCAATAGTATTTTTGAACCACTTTGGAACAGAAATTACATACACCATATAGAAATTACCAATGCCGAAAGTGTTGGCGTGGAAAAAAGGGGTGGGTATTATGATAAATCCGGTGCGCTTCGGGATATGTTCCAGAACCATTTAATGCAGATAGTCTCGTTAATCGTGATGGAGCCACCAATAGATGCCAGCGCTCAGGAAATTAGGAACGAAAAGGTCAAGGCATTAAAATCATTGCGAATTATGCGCGATGAGGAAACCTTGTATAATAATACGGTAAGGGCGCAATACCTGTCATCTGTTATAGACGGTAAAAAAGTTAAGGGGTATAGGGAAGAGGAAGGTGTTGATCCCAATTCCAAAACGGAGACCTATGCCGCCATTAAATTTTTCGTGGATAATTGGAGGTGGAAAGACGTTCCTTTCTATGTACGTACCGCTAAAAGAATGCCTACCAAGGTAACAGAGGTGGTGATACATTTTAAATCGCCGCACCACCAAGTGTTTAAAAATTCGGATATGAACAACAAGGACAACCAGTTGATCATTCGGATTCAACCGGATGAAGGCATCCTTATTAAATTTGGGGTGAAAGTCCCAGGGCAGGGCTTTACCGTAGAACGCGCCAATCTGGACTTTTACTATTCCAATCTGGCAGATAACAATGTAATGGACGCTTACGAAAGATTGTTGTTGGATGCCATGCAGGGCGATGCTACCCTTTATGCCAGAGCGGATGAAGTGGAAGCGGCATGGGAGTTTGTTGATCCTATATTGGACTATTGGAAGAATGGTTCGGATGTTAACATATATGGTTATTCTTCCGGAGTTTGGGGCCCAACCAATTCGGACCGTTTACTGGAAGGGGACTTAAAGTGGAGGAATCCCGGGGAAAACTTGGCCGATGATCCTGGTTTCTGTGTTATAAAGTAATTATTAATTCAATAAAATATAAGAGATGCATATTAATATATCTCCAACCAAAACGGAAGTTGCCAAAAACTTTTCCGATTATTTGGAAGAACTGATAAAAGAAAACAAAACAACCCATATAGCTTTGTCCGGAGGTAGTACCCCTAAGGTGGTCTTTGATTATATGGCAGAGCATTATAAGGATGTGGATTGGTCTACGGTTCATTTGTATTGGGGAGATGAACGATGTGTTCCTCCTACCGATTCGGAAAGTAATTATAAAATGACGGTAGATCACCTATTGTCCAAGATAAATTTTCCCAAAGATAATATTCATCGTGTCCTTGGGGAAGACCTGCCGGAATTGGAGGCCGGAAGATACGGAAAGGTCTTGGAAGAGGAATTGCCCATAGTGGACAACATACCTCAGTTTGATTTGGTTATCCTAGGTATGGGCGATGACGGACATACAGCATCTATTTTTCCACATGAAATAGGCCTATGGGACTCAACGAATAACTGTGAAGTAGCTATTCATCCAGATTCGGGTCAAAGAAGGATTACCATAACCGGGAAGCTGATCAATAACGCCAAAATGGTTGCGTTTTTAGTGACAGGTAGTAGTAAGGCAGAAAAAGTCAGGTCCATAATTACCAAGGAAGAAGGCCATGAAAGTTATCCAGCTTCTTTAGTAGCTCCTTCATCTGGGGAGTTGATTTGGTTCTTGGACGAGGAGGCCGCAGCCCAAATCAACTAGGCGGGATCCAGATTAATTTTTACATTCTCGTTATCCAGATCTTTTAAGTGGTCATTAATTTTAAATTGTGACGATTCAAATGTACTGCTTCGTGACATTGATTGTTTTTTTCGTTGAATGCTACGTGCAAACCTGCGAACCCCCTGTTCGTCTTCAATGATCAAACCTGGTACAGGAGTGCTTCGGCCATCTGCATCTTTGGCTACCATAGTAAAATAGGAGGAATTGCAATGTTTCTTTTTTCCTGTGGTTACATTTTCGGATTCTACCCGGACACCAATGACCATGGAGGTTCGTCCCGTGTAGTTTACGGAGGCCTTCAACGTAATTAATTCCCCGACCTCAATGGGATTTAAAAAATCTACCTTGTTCACTGATGCTGTAACACAATACTTTCTGGAGTGTTTGGAGGCACAGGCAAAGGCTATTTGGTCCATTAGGTTTAATATGTGGCCACCGTGTACCTTTCCCCCAAAATTGGAATGGGAAGGCAGCATTAATTCGGTTATGGATACTCTGGATTGTCTGGCAGTTTTAAATTTGTCCATTGTTTTTAGTTTAAGTGTGGAGAGTTTTCCTTTTCTACAGAAGTGACAAAATATTTGGTGTCTCCCAACCAAAAGAAGGTCCTGTAACGCTCTATATAGGTCACTTTAACATAAGATCCCTGATATTCCTTTAACTTGGCAATTACATCGTCCTTTAAAACCGAAAAGGAAAATATTTGTGCGCCCGATATTCCTTGGCTAATCTCGCCTTCCCATGTTTTTATAAGTACTCCTTTATTGCTTATTTTTATAAGTTCCCCTGAGCGGATACCTTCGCTATAGGGAACAAAATATACAAATAAAAAATAGGCGGTCATCACTAAGACCAGGCCGAGCAGGGTTAATCCGAGTATTTTTTTCATACTGATTGTTTAAGTTAACTATAGTAAGGTCAAAGGTTCCTCATTCTCGTCATCATCATCCTGAGCTCTTTTCAGGAGAGATTCAGGGATGGATTTTTTAGCCTTGGCGCCCATTTTCTTTAATTTCTCTATGCTGGTAATTATATTCCCTCTGCCATCGACCAATTTGTTCATTGCTCCCTTGTATTCGGACTTAGCTTCATCCATTTTTTTGCCAACTTTCATCAAATCCCCAACAAAGCCTTCAAACTTATCATATAGGGCTCCTGCCTGACGTGCAATTTCAATGGCATTGCGTTGCTGTTTTTCATTGTTCCACATGGTATCAATAGTACGTAAGGTAGCCAATAGGGTGGAAGGGGTTACTATGATTATATTCTGTTCAAATGCCTTGTTGTACAGGTTGTTATCGTTGTTTATTGCAATGGCAAATGCAGGTTCTATAGGAACAAACATGAGTACAAAATCCGGGCTCTCCATTTCGTAAAGGTCCTCATATTTCTTGGCAGAAAGTTGGTCCACATGCCTTCTCAGGGAATTGATATGATCTTTTAGAAATTTCTCCTTCAGTTCATCCTCGGCATTTACATATCGTTCATAATCTGTAAGGGAAACCTTGGAATCCACGATCATCTTTTTGCCATCGGGCAGGTTTATGATAACATCGGGCAGCACTCGGCTTCCGTCTTCACGGGTAAAGCTTTGTTGTACCGTATATTCCCGATCTTTTTCCAGACCCGACTTCTCCAGAACTCGTTCCAATACCAATTCGCCCCAATTGCCCTGCATTTTACTGTCCCCTTTTAGGGCTTTGGTAAGGTTTTCGGCTTCTTGGGTGATTTTAAGATTTTGAGTTTGAAGATTGGCCAATTGTTCCTTTAGGGCGGAATGCATGCCTACACTTTCTTTTTGACTGTCCTCGACCTTCTTTTCAAAAAGAATTATTTTCTCTTGTAAAGGAGTTAATATGTTTTTAATGTTTTCCCTATTCTGTTCTGTAAACTTGGTGCTTTTTTCATCTAAAATTTTATTGGCCAAATTCTCGAACTCCTTGGTAAACTTTTCCTGTAATTTTTCTACTTCCCCTTTTTGTTCCCGATTTTTAAGGTCTAAATTCTCCATTTCCGCCTGATAGCGGACAATTCTATTCCCCAATTGCTCCTTTTCGGATTGTAATTGGGTTTTATGCTCTTCTGCATCAATAAGCCTCTGTTCCAAGGTGCTGAGGTTTGTTCTCAATTGTTGTTCCCGCTCCAAAAGGGCGCTTTGACTGGATTTCGTTTTTAGATTTTGGATATAATTCCCTAGAAAATATCCAATGGCAAGGCCTACTAGGGCAAGGACTGCATATACTAGCAATTCATTCATTTAGTTATTGATCTTTGCTGTAAAGATAGTGGATTGTGTTAAAAAAAAGTGATGTTGACTTTTATTACTTATTAACTCTAAAAGAACCTGTTTGTGCATCGAAAATAATAATGTCTGCGGGGAAAAGATTTTCAAAACTTTTCTTTTCTATCAATTCGCAAGGTGATCCAAAGGTACTCTGGTTTTTTTCCAATATCAACATTTTGTCGCACAGCTGGATGGCAATTTCAATTTCGTGGGTAGTAAAGAGAATGGTCTTTTTTGTTGTATGGGCAATAGATTTGAGCAATTTCAATATTTGGACCTTATGGTATAGATCCAAATGTGTCGTAGGCTCATCCAGTAAAATTAGCTGGGTGTCCTGGGCTATGGCCCTAGCGATCATTACCCGCTGTAATTGTCCATCACTAAGTTCGTAACACTTTTTAGACTTTAATTCTGACATCTGGACCATGTCCAATGCCAAGGAGATCTTTTCCATATCATCCTCGGTAAGGGTCCCTATCCAATTGGTGTATGGCTGCCGACCTAGACTGATGAGTTCCAGCACCGTTAAATTTTTGGAAGCGATGGGTTCTGTTAGTACAACACTTACTTCAGCGGCCAGTTGGGCTATAGTGTGCTGTTCCAAAGGAACTCTGTCTAAAGTGATACTGCCGGATAATTTGGGCTGTATATTGCCAAGGGTTCGCAATAAAGTAGACTTCCCAATACCATTAACGCCAACAATGCCGGCAAGTTCACCTTTAACTAGATAAAAATCAATATCCCGGGCAATGTAGGACTGTTGCTTCTTGTTGGTATAACCTATGCTCAGGTTTTCCGTTTTTAGGGCGATATGGGGAGTACTTGTATCTATCTGAGGTGAATTTTTGTTGCTAAGTTATTGGTTTTTCCTGTTTTAATATCTCTTTTTAGGCTACTTATTCATAGAAGCTACTCTACCGCTGCCCGATACTGATCGGAAATTAAAAAATCATTTTCCTTTTCCTCAAGAGCAGCCAAATAACCACTGGCGCCCCAATGATGGATGTTATGGCGTTAATGGGTAAAACACTGGCCGAATTGGGCATTTGTGCAATTGTATCGCAGATCAGCATTAAAATGGCACCGTAAATCAACACGGCCGGTACCAAAATTTTATGATCGGTGGTATTGAAAATCTGTCGGGTCAAATGTGGAACTGCCAGGCCTATAAAGGCAATAGGGCCTGCAAAAGCGGTTACACCACCGGCCAATAATCCTGTGGCAACAATTATAGCATACCGGGATTGCTTCATGTTTACGCCCAGACTCCTGGCGTAACTTTCCCCTAATAGTAATGCGTTCAAAGATTTTATGGAAAAAATACTGATCAAAATTCCAATCGCTATGATCATTAACAATAACAAAAGCTGATTCCATGATAAATTACCAATGCTTCCAAAAGACCAATATACATATTGCTGTAATTTTTCGGCCGTGGAGAAGTAGGATAGCACACTTACTACTGCAGTGGTAATGCTACCGAACATTAGGCCTATGATAAGTAGTGCCATAGTATCCTTTACCTTGGATGCAACTACCATAACGGCCAATAGTACCAGAAAGCTACCGATACTGGATGCCAATGCCAAGGAAATATCATTTACCATGCCGAAGGCAAATATCCCGGAGAATAGGGCGGACCCTAAAATTAATAGGGCAGCACCTAAACTTGCGCCCGCGCTTATGCCCAATACAAAGGGACCGGCCAAGGGGTTTCTGAATAAGGTCTGCATCAACAAACCACTTAAGGCCAAACCACTACCTACCAAAATGGCGGTAAACGCTTTGGGAATTCGGTAGTTCCAAATAATATAGCTCCAAGAATCCACCTTGGTAGGTCTGCCCATTATAGCGTTCAATGTGTCCTCTAAGGGAATGGATACGGAGCCCAAGCTGATGTTCATCATGAAACAAACCAACATAACCAATAGCAGGAGGATAAAATAGATTCTATATGTTTTTAGTTGCAGCACTTAATCCAAGGGTTTAAAAAAGGTGGGCGTATAGTTGGGAAGCAGCTCCGGGTGAAAAATTTGGATAAGGTCTTTTAGTACCAAATCCGGTCTGTTTGGTGCCAGTTCAAAATAGAGCAATCCCCCTGTTTCCCCTGTGGAATTGGCATAGGTATATACCTTCTTATTGCTGAAAGCAGAAAATTGGGCATAATGCTGGTTGGCTTCCTTTAGTTCCAAATAGCTGCCAAATTGTGAAGGGGAGATCCAAAAATCGGCATCATAAGCCCGCTCAATTACACTTTCTAAACTTAAAGATAGGCTTCCGGTGGAGGAGGTGCTGTTCCATAAATATTCAGCGTTTGCATCTTCTATAAATTTGGAGGCCCAGCTTTTTCCGCCCGGCAGGTACCATATATCCTTATAAAGGGCTCCGCTTAAAACTTTAGGTCTGTTATTTGCCTTTTTTGCCAAGGCCTTGGCATTATTATAATTGTCCTCAATGGATTTGAAAATACTATCCGCCTCTTTTTCCTTTTGAAAAAATGGGGCGAAAAATTTTATCCATTCCGCTTTTCCCAAGGGAGTTTCTTCTGTCCAATCCCCATTGTACACTACGGGAATATTGGATCGTTGAATAGTTTCGTAGGCCTTGTTTTCGTGGTTAATGCTAAAACCTACCACTACTTCGGGGTTTAAGGCAATCACCATTTCTGAATTTAAGGATTCATTGTTGCCCAATTCCTGCACCAATCCCTCATTTATTCTTTTTCTGGTCATTGGGGAAGATACGTACTCCGTATCTGGGAATCCTATTAATTTATCAGCTTCTCCCAAAGCCTCCAGTGCAGGGATATGGGTTGTGGAGGTAACTACCATTTTTTCTACCGGAACACCTATTATGGCGTTATAGGCGTCTTTGTCCAAGGTAATGCTGGCCAATTTTTCTTTAGGCACCAAAGCATAGGTAAAACTATCTTCCGATTCTGGCCAAGGTGAGGATACTTTAATAATGGTTATATCGGATGTTGTCCTCTCAATTGTAAATCCTTGGGCATAATCTATGGTTATGGGCTGCGATAAAACGGCGCTGGAAATATTCTCCTTTTTAGGCTGTTTGCAAGAACAAATACATAGAAGGAGTAGATAAAGAAGGGCTTTGTTCAAGAGGCTAAAGGTTTGTTTAAAAATTCAAAAGTAGCATTAATTTCTTGAATCAAAATTTCTAAAAGCCTAACAATGGTCATAATTTATTGCGGCCAGAGTATTTATTTTTGGGCAAATCAAAAAATTATGAGAGGAGAGTCCAACACCCTAATATATATTATTGCCGCTGTCATAGTCTTACATTTTATAGTTGGTTTTATCTGGTTGGCCTATAAACTAAATAGAAAAAAGGACAGTGATACTTCCAAAAAAAAGTAGTAGTTTCGCTGCGAATTTTGGTTTCTATTCCCTAATGTTTGGGGGATAGGATTAAAAGGGAATTCGGTGAAACTCCGAAACTGTTCCCGCAACTGTGAGCTTAATCCATGTTTATTGGATGGCTATCATTTCTTCTAATACCACTGCCCTAAATTATGGGGTGGGAAGGTAAATGATAGTACGCAAGTCAGGAGACCTGCCATATTCATCACTAAATAGAATAGATCTTCGGGCAAAGGGTCTTCTTGGATATGGAAAAAAAGCGAATATTTTTATTTTCATTGGTACTCTTGGCCATTGCGCAGGTTTTTGGGCAAAGGGACAGCGTTATTGTTTTGGACGAGGTAGTTTTGAGCGATGCCAAACTGCTTCATTTTTCAAAAGGAACAAAAGTTAGGGTTGTCAATGATTCCGTTTATCAAAAAAGCGGCACATCACTTACCGATTTATTGAGGTATAATTCCAATATGTATTTTAAGGAAAATGGTTATGGAATGGTCTCTTCAGCTTCATTTCGGGGTACCAACGCCCAACAGACCGCTGTTGTTTGGAACGGGATAAATATAAATTCACAACTTACCGGCCAGACAGATTTCAATACTTTAATTCCAGGGAATTATGGGGATGTGGTGGTCAGAAGTGGCGGGGGCTCGGTGCAATACGGGAGTGGGGCCGTTGGGGGCACTATTCTTTTAAACGATAGCTTTAGGTTTAATAACGGCTGGAAAAATAGTTTACAGACAAGTTATGGTAGTTTTAATACCAGCAAACTTGCTTTTAATACTTCTCTTGGCAAAGAAAAAACGTCTTTTCATATCGGAATCAACCACATAGCTTCAGATAACGATTATAAGTATTTGGGTACTAATTTAAGGAATGAGAACGGTGCTTATGATCAATTTAATTTAAATGCCAATATTGGCATTATTTTGTCCGATCAGCAAATTATAAAGTTGTACCACAACACCTTTAGTGGGGACAGGGATTTTTCCGGGACCTTGACGGCCCCGGCCGATGAAAATTATAGGGATTTAAATCACAGGTCGCTCATAGAGTTGAGCAGCTTTAACGAACGTAAGGTCTCTCGTTTAAAAGTGGGGCATTTATATGAGCGTTATCGATATTTCCCAAATAAGCAAAGGGAGGAGTTTAGTTTTGGGCAAGCCAATACCGTCCTTGCCAACTACGATTATAAATATCAATTAAAGAAAATTACCTTAAATGGGATTATTGATTTTTCTTCCATATGGGCCAAAGGGACTTCTATTGAAAATGCCCAAAGAAATTTTGTTTCGGGCACTTTCCTATTCTCCCATGAACTTTCGGATAAATTGAGTTACGGTGTAAACTTGAGACAAGAAGTGGTCAGCGATTTTGATAGTCCTTTTCTTTTTTCATTGAACAGTAGTTATGAAGTAGCCAAAAACTACACCTTGGCTATTAATGCGTCCAAAAACCATAGAATTCCCACCTTCAATGATCTTTATTGGACAGGTGCCGGGGCTAGCGGTAATTTGGAGGTCTTGCCGGAAACCTCTTGGCAGGTGGAACTTGGTCAGACGGTTGCAGTGAAAAACATAGCACTTTCATTAAATGCCTATAGCATAACAACCGATAATTTAATTCAATGGCGACCCAATGCACAAGGAATTTGGATGGCAATGAATGTTCAGGATGTTTCCCAATATGGATTAGAACTGGGTTTTGATTGGAAGAAGAAATGGGAGAACCAAAATGTGGCCTGGGAAAGTGAATATAGCTTTACCAAATCTATAGACAATTCAACAAAAAATCAATTACTGTATGTGCCGGAGCATTTGTTGAGGTCAAACGTGGCCTATCAATATAAGAAGTTGGTAGCCTTTTATCAATTTTTATATAATGGTTCGGTCTACACTACCACAGATAACAGTGATAGTTTGCCCTCTTATACCATTGGCAATATAGGGATGGATTACCATTGGCCCGACATTCCCGAAATTAAATTTACTATAGGGGTTAGGGTGAACAATTTGTTTAATAAAGATTATCAGAATGTGGCCTATAGGCCTATGCCCAATAGAAATTTTCAATTACAATTAATTACTAAATTTTAAAAACAGCTAAAACAAATGAAGATTAGAAATGTATTTTTATCCTTGTTGACTATCGGTCTTACCTGGTCATGTTCCAATGATGATGAGGAGATTCAAGAGCCTATGGGCGATTACGCAAATGGAATATTGGTTTCCAATGAAGGTCCCTTTAGTAATGGTACGGGAACGGTCACTTTTATTTCCGAGGATCTGTCCGTAGTGAGTAACGAAATTTATAAAATGACGAATGATGAGGATCTTGGCAATGTTGTACAGTCTATAGGATTCACGGAGGATGAGGCGTTTATAGTGGCCAATGTCTCCAACAAGATAAATGTGGTAAATAGATATACTTTTGAAAAAATTGCTAGCATTACTGACGGATTGAACAACCCTAGGTATTTTATTGAAGCCAACGGCAAGGGATACGTTACCAACTGGGGTGATACCGCAGATGAAACAGATGATTTCGTAGCCATTATCAATCTTCAGGATTATACTGTGGAAGGTACCATATCCGTAGTTTTGGGCCCTGAGGCCATTTTGGCCAAGGACAATACGGTTTATGTGGCCCATCAGGGTGCTTGGGGACAGAACAATAAGGTTTCGGTTATCAATACCGCTTCCAATGAGGTAGTAAAAACACTTACAGTAGGGGATGTGCCCAGTTCCATGCAATTGGATGCCTCCGGAAATTTGTGGGTCCTGGCCTCAGGAAAACCCGCTTATACAGGGGATGAAACTGCAGGGGTACTTTCCAAGATCAATACCGCTTCCAATGAGGTGGATAGCAATATCCAATTCGAAACTACGCAACATCCAGGGGGTTTAAATTTAGACGGAGGTGATTTGTATTATAAATTAGGCGATAAGGTATATAAACAAAGTTTGTCCGCTACAAGTTTGGATCTGGATGTAGCATTGGAAGGCGTCAGTTTTTATACCATGGTCATAAACAATGGGAGATTATACGGTACTGATGCAGGGGATTATGCCAGTAATGGAACACTTACGGTTTATGATCTAAATACCAAAATAGCCATAGAAACCCTATCCGTAGGTATTATTCCTGGTGGTATTTACTTTAATTAGGCGTTTTTATCTTTAGGTTCGGTGACTAAATTAGTTAGTTGTAATTATAATAGTGGTAACGGCTGTAACCTAAAGAAACAGAAACCCCTCTTTTACATGGTAGCGACCTAGTAAAAGAGGGGTTTCTGTTTTATAGTTTGTGTATACTATTAATTCAAGTGTAGGGCTTATTGAAAAGTAATATCAACAGGTTTGTCCAGATACATATTATCTTTTATGGCCGTAAACATTTTGGAGTTGGATATTTCATTTACCGGAATTTTTACAGTAAAGTCCCTCTTCGCACTTGCACCTGTAATTTCTTGGATTGCCCTAGCAAATAAGGGTTCGTTTATATCCCCTAAAATCCCTAGATCCGCAAGATCTTCCTTTAAAACAACATCGGGCGCCAGGCCAGAGGTATAGTCCGAAAATCCGTCAGAATTTTCATTTCTCCCCATAAGCGGCTGCATTGCCCACCTATTGCTGGGATTTATTTTATTTTCCCTGTCGGATCTATAGATATAGTCATTGTCTATATCGTCTACCATGGTAACGGAAAATTCGTTCTTGCCCCTGGTAGTTTCGCCAATATGAAAAACATTAATATAGGGTGCCAGTCCGTTCATGACCAATTCACTGGCCGATGCGGAACTTCCTGTTGCCAGAACATATACCTTGCTAAGGTTTAGACTGTTCAAAGCTGTTCCAGAGTCTGTTTTATTTGCAAAATAATCCTCCAATTGCTCCTTATTCAGCATGGATTGTATTTTATCGTTCCATCGTTGTCTTACATATAATTCGCTGGTATTGGTACCATATACCATACTGGCCAATAATCTGGAACTGTTTACCGAACCTCCAGGGTTGTAACGAAGATCAAGTACCAATTCCGTTGCCCCTGCCGTTTTAAACTGTCCGAAAACCGTATTTAATTGTTCATTATAGCCACTGGTAAAACCGTTGTACATTAGATAGGCAATTTTGGTTCCGTTGACCTCTACGGTCTTCGCTACCAATATTGGGTTTTCTTGCAATCCTTCGGACTTAGTTAATGTTACTTCCTTATCATTATCTGTAACTACAGTACCAGAAATATCAGCCATACCAAGGGTATAGGTGTTTGAATTCCCAAAAAGTAAGCTTATATAATTGGCATCAGTGAGTTGAACCCCGTTCACTCTAGTAAAAATATCCCCTCTGGCTATATCTTTGTTGGAAGCATCGGAGTTTGGGATTATATATCGTACGTATCCAAAAAGATCCGTACTGCCCTCATTGCGCGCCAGGCCAAATTCAAGTCCATTGCTTTTAGACACACCACTCAGGGAATTTACGAGTGTTTCGTAATCATCTTCAACAAAACTAAACCTATCAATGGCAGAATTGCTGCCCACTATATTAGTGTGCTTGTAACAGGTTTGATAGAAGAACTCCTCTGGATCGGTATAGGATTCAAGATAGGCCACATAGTCGTCATTAGTGGTGAATCTGCTATCCCCTAAATTGGGGGCATCCGCCTGCCAAAAATACCAGAGATTTAGGCCTTGCCACATAAAGTTCTGCACAGTTGATTCCTTTGGATAGACGAATGCGTCATCATCCTTATCCGAACAGGAAAGAACTATGGTTATTAAGAGTAGGCCTAGGATTTTTTTCATAATGTAATTGTATTATTAATTGTGTCGCACATTATATTGATCAGCCTATGTTAATCTTTGTAGGCTAAAGCGGCACCTTATACAGAGCACTGGCTACTGTTTTTCTTTCAAGTTTAAGGGTTTTTTGATATCCATAAACATATTATCCTTGATCTTTGTGAACATTTTGGAACTACTTACCAATTTAACCGGCATATCCACTGTAAAATCTATTTTTGCAGTAGTTCCTGTAATCTCGGCAATGGCCTTGGCCAACAGGGGTTCATTCATAGTGCCCAATACGCCTAAATTGGATAGATCCTCACTTAATAAAATATCAGGTGAAAGTCCGTCCGTATATTCAGAAAAGCCATTGGCATTTTCATTTCGTCCTATCAATGGTTGAATGGCCCAATGATTATCGGGGTTGATATTATCTTCCCTATCTGGGTCGTAAACATTGCCATTCTCAAAATCGTCTACAAAGGTAACCGAAAATTCATTCTTCCCAGTCGTTGTGGTCCCTATATGGATTACATTTATGTAGGGGTCCAGGCCGTTCATAACTAATTCGCTTGCCGATGCGCTACTACCGGTTGCAATGATATAAACCTTGCTTAGGCCTAACGTATTTATAGGGGTATTGTTGTCCGTTGCGTCGGCAAAATATTCAATAAGGTCGGCGTCCTTAAACTCCGATTGCAGCTTTACATTATACCTGGCCTTCAGGAAAACACTATTGGTATAAGTGCCATAAATCATACTGGATAATAATCGGGCCGAATTGACCGATCCACCTGGATTGTACCTTAGATCCAATACTAGATCCGTAACGCCGGCAGATTTGAACTCGCCAAAGGCAGCATTCAATTGTTCGTCAAACTCGTTGGTAAAGCCATTGTACATTAAATAGCCTATTTTTTTACCTCCCGTTTCCAATACCTTGTTGATAAAGATTGGATTTTCGGTCAAGTTGGCTTCTTTTGTCAAGGAAACTTCCCTGTCTGTGTTGGTAATAACATTATTGGAGATTTCTGCCATATTTAAGGTGTAGGTATCACTATCACCAAATAACAGATCTATATAATTATCCAAGTTAAGGGATGTGCCATTTACACCGGTAAAAATATCCCCTCTTTGGATATCTTTGGTGGAGGCATTGGAATTAGGTACAATGTAGCGCACATATCCATAAACATCATCACTATCCACAAATAAGCTCAACCCGAATTCCAAACCATTACTCTTGGATATACCTGCAAAAGATTGTGTCAATTCTTCATAATCATCGGAATAAAAACTAAAGCGGTCTTCCGTGTAAAGTAATTTTTCGTCAAAAAATGTTCCAGGGTTTTCCTCGGTTTCCAAAAATGACACATAATCATCATAGGATGCAAAACGGTAATCCCCTAGGTCAGCTACATCACTTTGCCAAAAATAATAGGTATTCATGGTCTGCCACATAAAGTTTTGGACGGTTACATCTATTTCTGCTTCCGGGGTAGGAATAATTTCTTCTATTTCCTCAGCAACCAGGGGGTCATCATTCTTGCTACAACTAGTGAGGAACAAACTCAATACTAAAAAAACTAATAAATACTTCTTCATAATCTTTAATATAACGGCCAAAATATAACTAGTAGTGGCTTACAAATATCATTCCATTAAAAAAGTATGAATCAGTTTTGGGGAACGATTTTAATTATATACGGTAATATTGCCAATTTGGTTTCCGTTGCGCTAATTTACTTACATTGTAATGAATTGAAAACTAATTGTAACAAAATTCGATGTAAGTCGTCTTGCTATTGTAGGCCCGTTATTCAGGATTATAAAACAACTAAACCAAAATGCAGCAAACTGAGTTTTTAAATGTGGTTTTACCATTTAAGGATAAACTTTATAGACTGGCCAAGCGTTTATTGGTCTCTAAAGAAGAAGCTGAGGATGCCACACAAGAAATCCTAATGAAGTTATGGTCCAAGAATAAGATGATGGAAGGCTATAACAATGTGGAGGCTTATGCCATGATGATGACCAAGAATTTTTGCTTAGACCGACTTAAATCCAAACAGGCTGGAAACTTGAAATTGGTGCACAGCAATTACAGGGATGAAAATGTTTCACTACAAAATCAGGTGGAGGTTAGTGATAGTCTAAGTTGGATAGAAAGAATCATGGAGGAATTGCCGGAACAACAAAAAATGGTCTTACAGTTAAGGGATGTGGAACAGTATGAATTTGAAGAAATAGCGGATCTGTTGGGTATGAATGCTACAGCGGTTAGGGTAGCTTTATCCAGGGCGCGAAAAACAGTGAGGGAAAAATTAGTTCAAAAGCACAATTATGGAATTAAGTAATATAGAAAAATTATTGGAAAGGTATTTTGAAGCAACTGCTACTGTTGCCGAAGAAGAAATGTTGAGGGAATATTTTGCAAAGGAAGATGTTCCTTTACACTTAAAGAAATATGCCCCAATGTTTCAGTATTTTTCCATTGCCAAGGAAGAGAAGTTTACTGGACAGGTTCCGCTAAAACCCAGAAAAAAAAGTTATATAAAGTGGATTTCCGTTGCGGCTGTAAGCATTCTAATATTTGGAATATATTTTGGAAAAAGCTATCAAGAACAGAGAGAAGCGGAATACGCCTATCAGGAAACCAAAAAGGCATTAAGTCTTTTGGCCACCAATCTTGGTAAGGGAACCGAGAAAGTAGCTTATTTAAGGGAATTTGAAGTAACAAAACAAAAAATCTACAACAAAAATTAAATTAAAAAAGATGAAGAAGAATATCATAATAGTATTAGTAGCCGTGTTGCCTTTTATTGGGTTTTCGCAATCCATGTTCGATAAATTTGAAGATTTGGACAATGTAAGTGCCGTGGTTGTCAATGAAAGTATGTTTAAATTATTGAGCAAGATAAACGTTGAGGTCGATGATAAAGAGGCTCAGGATTTTATGGATATAGCCCAAAATCTGAAAAATTTAAAGGTTTTTATTACGGAGGATAAAAAGATTTCCTCAGACATGCAGATTACCATGGAGAAGTATTTAAAATCCTCCTCGTTACAGGAACTTATGAGGGTAAAGGATAAGGATGCCAACGTAAAGTTTTACATCAAGAGCGGAAAGGATGAAGACCATGTAAGCGAATTGCTAATGTTTGTTACCGGTATAAAAAATGGGAACGTGGAAATCAATGATAGGAAATTTGAAACGGTATTGCTATCGCTGACCGGGGATATAGATCTCAACAAGATTGGATCTTTAACCCAAAAGATGAATTTGCCTTCCGAGTTAAATAAGGCAGGTAAGAACAAGTAATAGTAGACTAGGGTAGTGGTTCAATAAAAAGACCATTGCCCTTGTTGATCAAAGCTTAATAACAAAGGAAATGAAAAAAAGAGTTGAAAAATTGGCCTGGGCAATGTTGCTGATCTTGGCAATGTCTGCATGTTCGTCAACACAAAGTCTACAGGAATATTATGTGGACAATGCGGATAATCCAAATTTTTTATCCGTCGATCTGCCGGTAAGCTTATTAAATATGGAGAAGGCCGATTTAACCGATGACCAAAGGGAAGCACTTGGGTCATTAAAAAAACTAAATATTCTGGCGTTTAAAATAACTGAGGATAACCATAATGAGTTTCAAAAGGAAAAAGCGAATATCAATGCCATCCTAAAAAATGGCAAATTTACGGAGCTGATGAAAATGAACACCAGTTACGGCAAAGCTTCCGTAAGATATTTGGGTGATGATGATGCCATTGATGAGGTAATCATCTATGGTGATAGTGAGGATAAGGGTTTTATGCTGGTCCGGGTTTTGGGCAAAAATATGAACCCAGCCAAATTGGTCCAATTTATGAAGGCTGTTGAAAAATCGGATTATAAAGGTGAAGGCTTGGGTGAAATCGGAAATTTTTTAAAAGGTTAAATAAAAAATTATATAATTCATAGTCAATATTGATTTAAAGCTCTGTGCGGCCAAACGGCAATTCAGGGCTTTTTTTATGGGTTATATTTTAGGACAGTCAACTTTATAACCGGATTATAAGTATTTCCTTGGTGTTTAATTAAGAGTCTAACAAGCACTTAATTCTTGGGTCCAAAGATTTCCATTTGGCGGGTCTTGTGGTAAGCAATTTCAAGAGTTTTTTTATTTTCTATATTAGTACTTACAAAAACACTAACTATATATTATCATGGAAAAAGCAGAAGAATGGCTTAATTACGGAATGGAATTGGCAAAGGAATTCGGACCTAAGGTGCTAACCGCATTGCTAATTTTTATTATTGGATTATGGG
This sequence comes from Arenibacter sp. S6351L, assembly GCF_023016025.1. NCBI lineage: Bacteria > Pseudomonadati > Bacteroidota > Flavobacteriia > Flavobacteriales > Flavobacteriaceae > Arenibacter > Arenibacter sp. S6351L. The sequence goes on from NZ_JALKBB010000009.1 coordinate 169,220, forward strand.
TTATTAAAAGAATTATTGGAGGTACAAGAAAGGTAATGTACAGCAGTAAATACGATGAATCCCTACAACGTTTTTTACTCAGTATGGTATCATGGGTCCTTAAAATATTTTTAATCTTAGTGGTCATTGGCCAGTTAGGGATAAATATAACCACTTTCGCCGCTGTGATCGCAGCGGCCGGTTTGGCTGTTGGCCTAGCGCTGCAGGGCTCATTGTCCAATTTCGCCGGTGGGGTTTTGATTATGATTTTTAAGCCCTACAAAATTGGAGATTTAATAGAGGCACAGGGAGTGTTGGGTAACGTAAAGGAAATTGAAATTTTCACTACAAAACTTATAACACCTCAAAATAAGTTGGCCATTGTGCCCAATGGGGCCATGGCCAATGGCAATATTATAAATTATACTGCCGAAGGTAAGATGAGGGTGGACACTACCATTGGTATTGGATATGGTGAGGATATCAAGAAGGCCAAGGAAGTATTATTAGCGGTATTGGAATCCAATTCAAAGGTGTTGAAAGACCCTGCGCCATCGGTTAACGTATCGGAGTTGGCGGATAGTTCCGTGAATTTTGCCGTACGTCCATTTTGTAAACCCGAAGACTATTGGACGGTGTATTTTGAGACATTGGAAAACTGTAAACTAGCACTGGATAAAGCAGGTATAGAGATACCATACCCACATCAGGTAGAGATACAAAAGAAAGGGTAAGTTTAGTCCCTTTGAATTGTCAATAAAAAAAGCAATCTAGGCTATAATTATTAGGTTCTAGATTGCTTTATATTTAAAAGAGGTTTTATTTTGACCCTTTATTAGGTATGTTGTAATAGGGTATTCTTTAAATACCCGTATAATTACTTGGGGTAATTTGTTTCAATTCGGATTTTATTTCTTCCGTTGTTTCCAAAGTATCGATAAAATTGGAAATGGACTGCTGTGTAATCTTCTCATTGGTACGTGTTAAGCCCTTCAATGCTTCATACGGATTGGGATAGGCCTCGCGCCTTAAAATGGTTTGGATTGCCTCAGCTACTACTGCCCAATTATTTTCTAGGTCTTGTTCAAACTTCTCCTTATTCAATAATAGTTTATTCAATCCCTTTAATGTAGATTGAAAGGCTATAAGTGTATGCCCAAAAGGCACGCCAACGTTTCTAAGCACCGTACTATCGGTTAAATCCCTCTGCAACCTGGAAATGGGAAGTTTGGCCGATAAATGCTCGAAAATGGCATTGGCTATACCCAAATTCCCTTCGGAGTTTTCAAAATCGATAGGGTTTACCTTATGGGGCATGGCGGAAGATCCCACTTCACCAGCTTTTATTTTCTGTTTAAAATAGTCCATGGAAACATAGGTCCAAAAATCCCTGTCCAAATCTATTATAATCGTATTGATCCTCTTGAGGCAGTCGAACAAAGCAGCCATGTGGTCGTAATGTTCTATCTGCGTAGTTGGAAAGGAATGGTGTAGGCCAAGCTTCTCCTGAACAAATTTTTGTCCAAAATTCCTCCAATCAATTTGGGGGTAGGCAACCTTGTGGGCATTATAGTTTCCTGTTGCTCCACCAAATTTTGCAGCACTGGGAATATCGTTGAGTAGATTGAATTGCTCTTCCAAACGAACAGTAAATACCTCGATCTCTTTTCCTAAGCGGGTGGGGGATGCAGGCTGTCCATGTGTTCTTGCCAACATTGGTACAGCTTCCCATTCCTTGACCAAAGCCGTTAACTTGTTCAATACCTCCAAATATTGGGGTACATAAACCTCGTTCATGGCCTCTTTAATGGAAAGTGGAATAGCAGTGTTGTTTATATCTTGTGAGGTAAGTCCAAAATGGATAAATTCTTTATGGGACTCCAAGCCTAATTTGTCGAACTCCTTTTTTATAAAATATTCAACGGCCTTTACATCATGGTTCGTTACCTTTTCAATTTCCTTAATGGCCATGGCGTCCTCTGAGTTAAAATCAATATAGATTTTCCTCAAATCATTAAATTTTGAATTGTCAAAATTTGAAAGCTGAGGAAGTGGAATTTCGCATAGTGCTATAAAATATTCAATTTCCACGCGCACCCTATATTTTATAAGTGCCTCTTCAGAAAAATATAAGGCAAGGGAATCTATCTTGTTTCTGTATCTGCCATCAATAGGGGATATGGCGTTTAATTTGTTTAATGACATCTTATGCTATTTGATTGATTTTGGAAAAGCGCAAAGATAGCTATAAGTTAAAGAGTTTAAAAGTGAAGCGGAAGATTGTTCTCTTATTTGTACAAAAGCCTTTGCCTACCTTAGTTTAGCTAAGGTCATCCTTGCCCTTGCCTTATAAGCTGCACTGCCATTTTGATAGTTCTGTTCCAGTATCATGCGCAATTCCGGATGGATCCAGCTAAACTTCCTGCCCAATAACAAAAGACTTGTCATAGAATATGCTTGGGCCGCTACTTTATGGTCACCTATAAGCCAATCAAAACAAGCGGAGGTTATGCTTTCCAAATGCTGTTCATGGAGTGCATCACGGGTTTTGTTTTCCTTCAATTGAAAGTAGGACTTCATAAGTATCTCACATATTTTTGCTACGGGTCTTACCGCTGGATCCAAATGCACCGAACCAATATTAAGGACAAAAATATCCATACTAGGAAAGAGGTAGCCCAAATGTTTTTTGGCAGTAAATTCCAAAACCCAGCATGCTTTACAGGAAACAGGGTCATCCACTTGAAATGCAATTTCCATTAGAGGTGCAATACTGGATGGATCGTTTAGTACAAGGTTGGACATTTCCATTCTTTTGGTCCTGGAATGATCAACGTAGTTAAGGGCGTTATAGAGTTCTAAGTAGGTCACAAATACACCTAAATATTAATTTTTTTGTTGGATTGTCAGTTTGGTGTTGTTTTATACACCTGTTATTAATCTAAGAAATAAATATAAAAAGAACTTTAAACATCCGGTTAACTGAGCAAAGTATTTTACGCTGGTATAACTCCGGACAGTCAAATTTAGGATTCCCTTTCAATTAATTCCGAAACTAATTGGGGCACCCCATTTACGGCACTCGCCTGTATTATAGTGAGTCCGTTAAAATCGGTTCTACTTATATTAGGTTTTGGGTCTATAAAGTAAATAGGGGTGTCGCTGGATACATAATGTATTAAACTGGCTGCTGGATAAACTTGCATCGAGGTTCCTATTACAATCAAAATATGGGCTGTTTGTGTTATATTGGCAGCTTCTCCCAATAATGGTACTTCCTCTCCAAACCATACAATGTGGGGGCGCAATTGTTTTCCTGCTTCTGAAAGATCACCAATTTTGAGGTCGGTTTTCCAGTCAATTATTTTGTTGGGATTATGACTGCACCTAGCCTTAAGTAATTCTCCGTGCAAATGAATTACCTTGGAGCTGCCAGCCCGTTCGTGCAGGTCATCCACATTTTGGGTAATAATGCTAACATCAAAATGGTCCTCCAAGCGCACCAAAGCTTTATGGGCCAAATTGGGGAAGACTTTTAACAATTGCCTTCTTCTCTCATTGTAAAAATTGAGCACCAAATCAGGATTCCTCTGAAAACCTTGGGGTGTGGCCACTTCCGTGACATCATGACCTTCCCATAGGCCATCCGCATCCCTAAAAGTGTTAATTCCACTTTCCGCACTGACTCCTGCGCCGGTTAAAACTACTATTTTTTTCATTGTGCCAGAATATAGTAATATTTGTAAAATTAAACGTTTTCTTTTTTAATACCTTAGGATTATGGTCGATCTCAAGTTGCTTGATTATTTGGAAGGTTTCATTACCCCTGAGCGAAAAGCCCGGTTTTTGGATATTCTGGAAGAACGGACAAATTATATAACGGTTGCCATAGAGGATGTTTACCAAATGCACAATACCAGTGCGGTGGTAAGAAGCTGCGATGTGTTTGGGGTACAGCAGGCCCATCTTATAGAAAGTAAGTTCGGCAAGCGACTGGACAAGGACATTGCTATGGGGGCCCAACAATGGGTAGATTTAAAAAGATACAATACCACAACGGATTGTATTGATACTCTAAGGCAACAAGGGTATAAGATTGTGGCCACAACACCCCATGGGAATGACTGTGCACTTACGAGTTTTAAGTTTGACGGTAAGACTGCATTATTTTTTGGTACCGAGCGCGATGGGTTGAGTAGGGAAGTATTGGAAAAGGCAGATTCTTACTTAAAAATACCTATGGTCGGGTTTACCGAAAGCTTAAATATTTCCGTTTCAGCTGCAATAATTTTGCACACCCTAACGAGTCAATTGCGTAAAGAGAACATAAATTGGAGGTTGTCCGAAGATGAGAAACTGGAAAAAAGATTGGATTGGACCAAGAAATCGGTACGCAGTTTGAACGATGTTTTGGCCAGATTTTATGGAACAAAATGATATTTTCAGTATATTTAGGACAACTCTAACCAATACAGAAAAGCACATGGCTATTTTATTCTATATAATTATTGGGGTGGTTATATTGATTACCGTTCTGGCGTTAATCGCTCCTAAAAGTTATGATGTTTCCCGATCCATTGAAATTTCCAAACCAAAGGCCGAAGTCTTTGATAATATTAAATATTTAAAGAAACAGCAGGAGTGGTCTCCCTGGGCCAAAAAAGACCCTAATATGGAAAAGAAATTCACAGGTGTCGATGGGGAAGTTGGGGCCATAAGTTATTGGAACGGCAACAAGGATGTGGGTGAAGGTGAACAGGAAATAACAAAAATAATTCAAGGTAAAAGAGTTGAAGGGGAGCTTCGATTCATGAAGCCTTTTAGTTCTACCTCAGGCAGTTATATCGATTTGGAGGAATCAGGAAATGGAAAAACCAAGGTTACCTGGGGATTTAATGGGAAGAACAAGTTCCCAATGTCTATCATGATGTTGTTTATGAACATGGATAAAGCTGTTGGTAAGGATTTTGAGGAGGGACTTCGGAATTTAAAATCCATAATGGAAAAATAACCCGGTCATGGAAAGTAATATGGTCGGCTGGTTCGAAATTCCAGTTGTAAACATGGAACGCGCCAAAAAGTTTTATGAGACGGTGTTTAATATTACTATCTCTGTCCATGAACTGGACGGGTTAATAATGGGCTGGTTTCCGTCTGCACCCGGCAAATCTGGAGCTATGGGGTCGTTAGTAAAGCATGATTTGTACATTCCAAGTGACACCAAAGGCCCGGTACTGTATTTTTCATGTAAAGATTTGTCCAATGAGTTGAATAGAGTAGGGGGCGCTGGAGGCGCAATTTTGCAGTCTAAGAAAGAAATAGGTGAAGGCCATGGATTTATGGCTTTGGTAAAGGATACTGAAGGCAACAGAATAGCGCTACATTCGCAAAATTAGCAACTAGATGTAGAAAATGCTTGCCTCTGCCCTGGCTCCAAACCGAATGGGTAACCTTGTGGTCCCAATTCCTTTTGATACGTACATTTTAGAAATTTCGTTGTTGTACCAACCTTTAACGTAATCCCCACTTCCGAAGGGTGTAAAGAAGGGCTTTCCAAAAAAGGTAATCTGTCCCCCATGGGTATGACCGGCTAATATAAGTATTGGTTTAATTTCTTGTTCTTTGCTGACAAGGTCTATTTGCTCCCTATAAACTGGACAATGATTAAGGACAATAGTAAGCAACGATTTGTCTATATCTTCTGTCGATTTTCTAAAATCCGGATTGCCATGGACCAAGTCGTCCAATCCGATAATGTTAATTTCCCTGTTTTTGGTTTTGAATAGGTAGGCTTCGTTGATTAGCAAAATACCGTTATGATTATCATAAATGTCCTGTAGTTTTTGCAAATCAACTCTACCTGAAGATTCTTTATTGCCCAAAATGGCAATTTTTGGAATTTTGATATCAATTAGGCTTAAAAATTCCTCTAAAACCGGTAGATTTTTGTTCCGTTCTACAGAATCCCCTGTAATAAAGATAACGTCTGGCCGCTCCTTGTTAATTCGCTCGGCAATGGACTTATGAACCGATTTTATACTGTGCAAATGCAGGTCGGTCAAGTGAATGGCTTTGATTTTGTTGGATTCCGATTCAGAAATGTCGTGCTCCGTCCACTCTATAAAATTGGTTTCCAACCAGAAAGAATCGAGTACAACAAAACCAATGGACCCCAAAACCAATTTTAGGATAAATTGTTTTCTATTCAATTTCATTTAATATTTGTTGGAAACATTTTTTAGTATTATAAAGGAAGTGCACGAAATTAGGAAACATATTTAGAAATAGTCTTGTAAAAAAGTTAAATTGATGACTTTTAAGGTTAGAGAGATATTGTATAAGTCATTCCGCCCATTAATTCTTGGCTAATTCCAATAATGCAATTTCAAAGTCATTGTCCAGGAAAACTTTGCCATTTTCTACTGTAACCATGGTTTTGGAAAATGCATCATGTAGTTTTGTTCCATCACCGAAAAAACCTTTTACCCATAGGGATTTTTTGCCTTTAGGTAGTTTTAAACCAACTACGACCTTATCCTTAAATTCCCCATTTATAAAGGTTCTACCAAAAACATACGGGCTTTTGGAGAGCCTTTGGTGTCTTCCAGCTCCTATTGCGGGATGATCGTTTCTAAATTTTCCCAATTTCTGCCAATAGCCCAATATCTTTTTATTCAAAGGGATACTGTCCAATTCCCTCCAGTTCATAAAAGATCTAAGGGTTGCGTCACCTTGGGCACCTTCAATGGTTAGACTACGGATAGACTCGTCCCCATAATAAATTTGGGAGGCACCAGGGGTAAGCAATAATACATTTGCGGCGTGAAACGGGTTTTTTCTCTCCTTGTCAAAGGGGTTATTGTCATCGTGTGAAGCAAGGTAATTAACCACACTTTTTCCCTCCAATTCCGTAAACAGCAGATCGCTATATTTGCTAAATATGGCTTCATAGCCCCTGTTGGCATCATCCTTTAATTCAAAATTGATCAGACTTTGAAACCCATTGCCAAAATAATCTACTTTTTTGTCCCCAAAATCATATTCACGACCACTGGATATTCCATAACCGTATACCTCCCCGACCATAAAAAAGGGATTGTTGTCCAACACCTCTTCTGGATGTTTTCTTTTCCAGGTATTAAAGGCATATGAAGCCTCGCTATATAATTCCTGCCAAGTTTTTTCGTCTACATGTTTAGCAGTATCTACCCTAAAACCGTCTATTCCCAAATCGTTCACATAGTCTGTAAGCCATTTAATAATATAAAATCGGGGTGCCCTTGGGTATTTGGTACGATCAAAAAAAACTTGCAATTCGTCCAGTTCGTTGCTTAGTCGCCCTTCTTCCTTCCATTTGGCCAATAGTGCGTCTGGTAGTTCTACGGCGGTATCTGATTCCGTAATAATATCGGGTAAGTTTTTTACCAAAGTACAAGTGGTAGTGGATTCATAATCGGTGAATTCGCAAACTGGTTCCGTGCGTACCCATTCTTTTGGCCATACTGGGTCCATGTCCGTCACCGGACCTGTGTGGTTGAGCACAATATCCATCAGGATTCTGATGCCATTTTTATGTGCGGTCTTAACGAGTATTTCCAATTCCTTTTTTGTTCCGAAATTGGGATCCAGTGCCGTCCAATCCTTGGCCCAATACCCATGATATCCGTATGTACTGCCCGTTCCTTCGTCTACAGTGCCATGGATTTGCTCAACTATAGGGCTAAACCAAATAGCATTAATGCCCAAATCTGTAAAATATCCGTCATTTATTTTTTGGGTTATACCTTGGATGTCACCGCCCATAAAGCCCCTTAATACAGCTGTTTCCTTAGTTCTGTTTAGGTTAATATCGTTTAAAGTGTCACCGTTGTTAAATCGGTCGGTAAGTAGAAAATAAATGTTCGCTGCATTCCAGAAAAAAGGCGATTTCAATTCCCCTTTTTGCAGCAGCTCCGTAGTGGGGCCGGCTTCTTTTGCCACTTTATTTTTATTCTCTTTACAGGATATAAAAAACAACAAAAGTGCGGCAAGAAAAACTTCCTTTTTCATTGGCATCTATTTTGCTTAAAGCTATAAAATGATGTCGGTAAAAGAAAATTTATTTTATTCCAAATTCAATGGGAACCCTAATCAAAAATATTGATGTAGAAGGGTTAAGAGGTACTTCGCTAATAGGGTGTGCGCAGGGCTTACTTTTTCCTGTTCAGGACCTTATATTCTTCGTAGCAACTACTAATGGCATCCAATATTTGCAGGTCATTGGCCGTAGTAATAAAGGATCTGGAGTAATTACAATTATTAAGGATATCCTCAATATCTACCTTTTCCAATTGCAGTAGCTCGGTCAAGGTTTCCCTGTCAAATTTTGAAGCCAAAAGATCTCTAATTTGATCATCTTCCTTCATTTGACGTAGTTTGCGCATTTGGTTGGGTTTCTTTCCGAATAAATTTCTCAACAAATCCGCGGGGTTAAGTATGGCACCCAATACCTTGGTGACGGCACTTGGGTTCTTGCTCCCGGCTTCGTAACCCACGGACAATCCGGAGATACTATATTGAAAGGCATTGTTCAGGGGTAAGTTCTTAACATCTATTTCCAAGTAGCCTGTAAGAGAGTAGGGTCTAACAATTACTTCTTCCAAAGCATATGCCAATTCCGTAAGGGAAATTTTTGTCTCTTTAAATTTGAACATATCATTGGTAACCCTCACTTTTTGTGATTTAAAACCTAAAAAAGTAATATAAAGGGTGTCATTGACCTTAGCAGGAATATTGAACTCTCCTTTCTCATTGGTAATTGTACCCACCACTTCGTTAAGATTCACGACATGGACACTCTCCATTGGCTGGTCGGTTTGGGCGTTTAGGACAACCGCTTTTAATTGTTTCACCTCTTGTTCATTTTTGTCGTCCTGGGAATATCCAAAAGAAACAATTATGAGGAATAGGGGCAAGAAATAATTTTTCATTAAATAAATTCGATGTTATAATTGGTAAACTAACTAAAAAAATACGCCGAAGCGTATTTTTTTAATATACAATTAACTAAAAGAAATCGCTTTTTCTTTTAGTTCTTCTTTTTCCTGAACTACTGGAAGGACTGCCTTTGGAAGCGCTTCTGTCCCTTCTTCTTCCTTTGTTGCGATCATTGTCCCTAGAATCACGGCCTCCGCCACTTCTACTTCTATCACGTCTTCCACGGCCTCCGCCTCCGCCTCCGCCAGGATTTTTAGATACTTCAACATTGACAAATCTGCCATCAACCTTAAATTCCGTAAATGTTTTTAAAATAGCTTCGGTAGCAGCTGCATCCGTATTGAAGAAAGAAAAACTGTCTTTTACATCAACTTTAAAAATATCGTCCTTGCCCAAATTAACGGTGTCCCTTAAGAAATCTTTTAATGACATCCAATCATAGCCATCCTTTTCACCTACATTGATGAAATATCTAACGTTTCCGTCGGCTGGGATACGGCTATCCCCATCTCTTGATCTTCCTCTTTCTGCACGATCGCCAGAATCGGAAGTATTTAGATCTTTAGTTTTGTTGTAGTAATTAAAGAAACGTGTAAATTCTACAGAAACTATTTTTTTGATAAGTTCCTCACGATCAATACCTTGAAGTACATCATTTATAGCGGGCAAGTAATTGTCTACTTCCTCGTTAACCTTGGTGTCTTTGATCTTGTTGGCCAAATGGTAAAGCTGTATTTCACATATTTCCATTCCCGTAGGAATTTTTTTGGAAATAAAATCCTGTTGAATTTTATTTTCTATGGCCTTGATTTTCCTAAGTTCACTTCTGGTCACAATAACCATGGAAATTCCTGACTTACCAGCTCTTCCCGTACGTCCACTTCGGTGTGTATAAGTCTCTATTTCATCTGGTAATTGATAATTGATAACATGGGTAATGTCGTCAACATCTATACCACGTGCCGCTACATCCGTAGCAACCAACATTTGTATTTGTTTCTTACGGAAGGAGTTCATTACCAAATCTCTCTGGTTCTGACTTAAGTCTCCATGCAATGCACCGGCGTTGTAACCATCCTCGATCAATTTTTCAGCTACCTTTTGGGTGTCCCTTTTTGTTCTACAGAAAATAACGGAGAATATATCAGGATTGGTGTCGGCAAGTCTTTTTAGAGCAGGGTAACGATCACGACCACCAACTACATAGTATTCGTGTTGCACCGTAGTTGCTCCAGAGTTTTTTGTTCCTACCGTAATTTCTTGCGGACTGTGCATGAATTTTTTAGCAATTACCGCTACCTCTCTAGGCATGGTTGCAGAAAATAGCCAAGTGGACTTTTCTTTTGGAGTGTTGGAAAGAATATCTTTGATATCCTCCATAAAGCCCATATTCAGCATTTCATCTGCCTCATCCAGAACACAGTAGTCAATTTTGGAGATATCCACCAAGCCACGACCAATCATGTCTTTCATTCTACCAGGGGTAGCTACAACAATTTGGGCACCCCTTTTTATTTGTCTGGCCTGATCGGTAATACTGGCACCACCATAGATGGCAACAACATTAACCCCTTTTTCATACTTGGAATATAATGTAAGTTCGTTGGTGATTTGCAAACAAAGTTCCCTGGTAGGGGAAAGGATCAAACCTTGTGTAGTCCTACTTTCGCTATCTATTTTTTGAATTAATGGGAATCCGAATGCTGCGGTTTTACCTGTACCTGTTTGAGCTAGGGCAACTAAATCGGTTTCACTTTCCAATAAGATTGGAATTGCTTTTTCTTGTACTTCTGAAGGTGATTCAAATCCCAAATCAGAAATAGCATTCAATAGGGACTGCTTTAGCCCCAATGCTTCAAATTTTGTCATAATATGTTTTAAATAATCGCAAATATGTATGTTGCATAGAGCGATTATTTTTATAACCTATTTAGACTCAGCGCAACACATGCTATACCAGCGGCGTTAATTGAAGCGGCAAAGGTACTGCTTATTTTTTAATTAAAATATTTTATTTTGAAAGCTGTTTTTATGGAGCCAAGATAAAACCGTATGTAGAAATTAGAATGCCAATGGCGCCAAACACCAACATAAGTACAATAAAGTTTTTCTGTAATTTCTTGTTATCACGGATGATGATGCAAACTGCACCTAGTACAATACATATTTGAAACAATAATTTTCCCAAGTCGAATTTCTTGGTCGCTGTTTCATAATCCTGGGTGAGTTTTTCCCATTCGTTTATTCCTATGATTTTCCCCATTTCCCCATCAAGGTCCTGTGCCCAATGTTCTCTTGGAACATTGGATGACCCTACCAGAATTTCAGTTTTTTCCGCTTCGTATTTTAATACCATGCTTTTGGTCTGGGCTATTTTGGTTTTAATATTCTTATTTTTATCCTCGGGTATTATTCCTGTTTCCGTCAAGGCGTTCAAATAATCCAGTTCACTTTCCTTTAAACTTTGTTTTATACTTTTGGATTGGTACCAATTGGAGTAGTTTACGAATTGGCTGTGGGCAACCATCATCTCTTCTTCAAGATTATTGTTAACCAGTTCAGCTATGGCCAGTAAGGCTGCAAATACAGCTATCAGAATACCTCCAATGGTCTCCGTACGTTCCAATATTCTAGGAGTTGTTGTAGGTGTTTGCTCGGATTTATTTGTTGACATGGGTTCGGTTTTTGAAAAATGCTAGTAATTGTTCTATTGCTTTGGCTCTGTGGCTTATTTTGTTTTTGACCGAAATAGGTAATTCGGCAAAAGTTTTGTCATACCCCTTGGGCATAAAAATGGGGTCGTATCCAAAACCTTTTCCACCTTTTTTTTGGGTTGTTATTTCTCCTTGCACAATTCCTTTGAAAAGCAATTGTTCGTTTTTAAGGTTTAGGGCGATAACGGTTTTAAAGTGCGCCGATCTGTTGGTTTGGTTGTCCAATTGGAGCAATAATTTGTCCATATTGTCATCGGCGTTTTTTTGTTCGCCAGCATATCTTGCAGAATATACCCCTGGTGCCCCGTCCAAAGCATCCACTAAAAGTCCGGTATCGTCTGCAAAACAGGGGTAACCGTAATTTTCCGTGACAAAATTGGCTTTAATGGTTGCATTGCCCTCCAAATCGTTTGCAGTTTCAGGAATTTCATCCATGCAGCCAATATCCTCTAAAGACAGTAGTTCTATCTCCTTGGGAAATAGGATTTGCACTTCTTTTAGTTTGTTGGGATTATGTGTCGCAAATACCAATTGCATTTTACTTAGATTTATTATTCTTTTTGTTCGGGTTTGATAATCTTAAGGGGCAAATTAATTTTAAATGTCTAAAAGTAGTAATTTTATTTCCTTATCGTTTTATTATATTTTATGAAGTTAAAAATTGCGCCACTTGTCATCACTTTTGTTTTTGGGTTGTTTATGTATTTATTGGCTACATATTTACCTGTAGGTTATTTTGATTTTTTTGGAAGAAATTATTTAATGTATTTACTTTTCTTTCTTGCATTATTAATTGGGGTGGTTTCATTGTTTCAATTTTTTAGTTCAAAAACAAGTATAGACCCACGTACCCCTTCCAAAGTTTCTAAATTGGTTACTGGTGGTCTATATCAATATTCCAGAAATCCTATGTATTTGGCGTTATTGCTGCTGCTTTTGACCTGGGGACTGTATCTGGGAAACGCTTTTAATACGCTATTGGCAGCCGGATTTGTATATTATATGAACACTTATCAGATCAAACCCGAAGAGGAAGTGTTGACTAATATGTTCGGGAAGGAGTATCAAAAGTATTGCGTAATGGTTCGTCGTTGGTTTTAGTCATTTTTTATAATGGATTTAACTTATAAGTAAAAACATTAGCATTTTGGCTTATATTTTAATATATTAGCATTTTAACTTATATATGGTAGCTATAATTACAGGGGATATTATTAATTCTGACCGCTATGCGGCCTCGGAATGGATGGATATTCTAAAACCATATCTTGGTCGTCAGGGCAAAACGCCCAATGATTGGGAGATTTATAGGGGCGATGAATTTCAAATAAGAACAACCCCGGAAAGAGCCTTGACTATGGCCATTCAGATCAAGGCCCTCATTAAATCTATCAAGGATTTGGATGTAAGAATGGGGATAGGACTGGGGTCCGAAACGTTTGTGGGCAGTAGTGTAAGTCAGTCCAACGGGAAGGCCTACCGACGTTCAGGTAGAATTTTTGAAACCTTAAAGGAGCAAAAACTCAATTTGGCCATAGTCACTGGCCATGACGATAAGGATAAAACGTTGAACCTTATGTTGAAACTTGCATTGAATTTTATGGATGATTGGTCTACTGTTTCAGCACAAATGGTGAGTTTAGCCCTAGCAAAACCAAACGTTTCCCAACAGGAGGTTGCGGATCAATTAAAGATAAGGCAATCGGCTGTAAGCCAGCGATTAAAGCGGGCTAGGATGGATTTGGTGTTGGATTTATTGGCGTATTACGATGAAAATCTAAAGCATATTAAGGTATGATATTGTTTACGAAGCTCTTGTTGGCCCACCTTCTGGGCGATTTCCTGTTTCAACCCAATAAATGGGTGGTGCACAAAGAGGCAAATAAGATAGCGTCCAAATATCTATACCTACATGTATTGGTTCATGTTATAATCACCATGTTGCTATTGTGGGATTTAAAATTATGGAGGTGGGTTTTGGTAATTGCCATATCACATTATTTTATAGACCTTTTAAAAATATATGCCAACCCACATTTTAAGAATAAGGCCATTCCTTTTTTTATAGACCAAGCATTGCATTTGGTTGTTTTGTATTGCTGTGCGTTTAATTCTGATTTAGTGGGGCATACTGTGGGGCTTATACAGGAAATGAATTGGCCGTTGGTTACGGCGGTTGTATTTGTCAGTTATCCATCTTCCATTATTATGGCCAAATTATTGGAAGGTATGTCGGACAGGATAGAATTGGACCATAAATCCCTTCCAAATGCTGGAAAGTACATTGGAATTATAGAACGATTGTTTGTGTTGATCTTTATAATTTTAGCTAGATGGGAGGCAATTGGTTTATTGATTACAGCCAAATCTGTTTTTAGGTTCAATGACCTTAAGGAAAGTAATTCAAGAAAGCTCACGGAGTATATATTGATCGGTACCTTACTGAGTTTTGGATTGGCCATCATAACCGGATTAATATATCTTGGGGTTCGCTGAAGGTGATTTTTGCCAGTGCAAGGATATAGATAGATCTTGTCTGTTCCAAATCAATATAACTTCGGTAGGGATAATCAATGGATTTTAAATTGGCCCAGAGAATAGCTTGATGGAAAATTTTATCAATTCCTTAATTTTTGCGGTGTAAAAAAATCATTTTCTTACATATGCCGAAGAAAATCATGTATTGAATACTTTTCTTCGCCATAATAGGGAGTTGGATAAAATTAATTCATACTTTTGCCCCTTAAAATTCAGATTCAATGGTTGCGGTAGGCAGAAAATATGTGTTTGATTTTGATAGTACCCTAACTAGGGTAGAGGCACTGGATGTTTTGGCGGAAATTACCCTCAATGGAAGATCGGATAAGGACGATATTATTCGGGAAATCCAAAAAATAACCAATTTGGGCATTGACGGGGATATTTCTTTTACCCAGTCCTTGGAAAAAAGAATTAATTTATTAAACGCCCATAAGGACGATTTGGAGAATTTGGTCCAATTACTTCGCCAAAAGATATCCAAGTCCATAGAATCCAACAAGGAATTTTTTCATAATTATTCCGATGATATTTATGTAATTTCCTGTGGCTTCAAAGAGTTTATAGATCCCATAGTTGCCGAATATAATATTCCTGCGGATAGGGTGTATGCCAATACATTTCGATTCGACGAGAATGGAAAAATAATAGGATTTGACGAGGATAACGTATTAGCCTCGCACAACGGAAAAATTGCCTGTTTAAAAAACTTGGACTTACAAGGGGAAGTGCAGGTAATTGGAGACGGTTATAGTGACTATGTAATGCGCGAAGCTGGTATTGCGGATAAATTTTTCGCCTATACCGAGAATGTGCATAGAGAAAAGGCTGCGAGAAACGCAGACTATATTACACCTAATTTAGATGAATTTTTATTTGTGAACAAGTTGCCAAGAAAGATATCCTACCCAAAGAATAGAATTAAGATTTTATTGTTGGAAAATGTCCATCAAAACGCCTTCGATACCCTTTCTGAGGAAGGGTTTTCCGTAGAGCTGTTAAAACATAGTTTAACGGAAGAAGAGCTGATCGAAAAAATAAAAGGAGTGCATGTTCTAGGAATACGTTCCAAGACCCAAGTCACCAAAAATGTGTTGGCTGCGGCGGACAAATTAATGGTGGTCGGTGCCTTCTGTATAGGTACTACCCAAATAGACTTGGAGGCCTGTAAGAAAAAGGGCGTAGTGGTATTCAATGCGCCTTATAGCAATACAAGGTCTGTTGTGGAACTGGCCATTGGTGAGATTATCATGTTAATGAGGAGTATCTTTCCGCGTAGTACTGAAATCCATGCCGGTCAATGGAATAAAACTGCCGCCAACTCAAAAGAGGTGCGTGGTAAAAATCTGGGTATTGTAGGATATGGAAATATTGGAAAACAATTGTCCGTATTGGCCGAGGCCTTGGGGATGCGTGTTTATTACTATGACGTAGGTGATCAATTGGCATTAGGTAATGCCACCAAGTGCAGTACATTGGAGGATTTGTTAAATGTTTCCGATGTAGTAACCTTGCATATAGATGATAATAAGGCCAATAAGAATTTTATTGGGGAAAGGGAAATTAACCAAATGAAGGATGGTGCCCTGTTTGTAAATCTGTCCAGAGGTTTTGTGGTGGACATTGAAGCTTTGGCCAATGCCCTGAAAAGTGGAAAGATCGCAGGAGCGGCTATAGATGTTTTTCCAGAGGAGCCTAGAAGCAATGGTGAGTTCTTAACAGAGCTCAAAGGCTTGGAGAACGTTATTCTTACTCCCCATATTGGTGGTAGTACGGAAGAAGCACAACGGGATATTGCGGATTTTGTTCCCAATAAAATAATGGACTATATTAATTCGGGGAATACTGTAGATGCTGTAAACTTTCCAAATATTAGACTGCCCAAACAGAATAATGCACATCGTTTTTTACATATTCATAGGAATGTACCAGGAGTTATGGCGAAGATCAACGAAGTTTTGGCCCGTTATGATATGAATATTTCAGGACAGTATCTTTCTACCGATAACGAGGTGGGTTATGTAATTTCAGATTTGGACAAAGAGTATAACAAGGATGTTCTAAAGGCTCTTAAAAAGATTGATAATACAATTAAATTCAGGGTTTTATATTAGTAAGAAATTGGGATTTATAACTTTAAACTGTCTAAAATTTACTTTTAGGCAGTTTTTTTATGCCTTTAATGAAAAAAATCTGGAAACTGGGCCTTTAGTGGTAGCCTGAGGGGGATTTTTAAATCAGGTTGGCATCTTCTTTTTCGATGGCTTTTTGTTATTGATGGTGATAAGGTTCATTTCTTAATATCGTGAAGGCTCTGTACAATTGTTCTACCATAAATAATCGGACCATTTGATGCGAAAAGGTCATTTTTGATAGACTGATCTTGCTACGGGATTTTTGATACACAGCTTCACTAAAACCATAAGGCCCGCCAACAACAAATACAAGTTGCTTTATACCGGAGTTCATATTTTTTTGGAGGTATTCCGAGAATTCTACAGAGGTTTTCTGTTTTCCGTTTTCATCGAGTAGCACCAGCAGATCGGTTGGGTTGAGCTTATTTAAAATGGCGTCCCCCTCTTTTTCCTTTTGTTGCTTTTCTGATAGATTTTTGGTATTCTTGATATCGGGGATTATTTCCAATTCAAACTTTATATAGTGTTTTAACCTATTTTGATATTCCTCAATTAATTGACTTAATTGAGCGCTATCTGTTTTTCCCAGTACTAAAAGTTTTATGGTCATAGGGCAAATGTAATATGCTTATTTGAAACTCCAAAAAGAAGCTTATGTAGGTATGGAAACATTCGTAAAGAGAATTGCCCAGCCTATTGTTAATAATGGGCCTCTAGTTACATTGAAGGTTTGTTTTATTTAGAACACTTCTGTATTTAAGGAAATATCAAAGGAGGCGGAATTGGAGAAACATTTTAGTAAATTAGCGTAGAAAAAATAGTGCATGATATCAGAAGAACAATTTAAGAAAGAACTCGATTTAATTATAAAGAATGCAATACGGGAAGATGTGGGTGATGGAGATCACAGCTCATTGGCCTGTATTCCAGCCTCTGCAACCGGAAAGGCAAAGTTGTTGGTGAAGGACAAGGGTATAATTGCCGGAGTAGATTTTGCCAAAAAAGTTTTTCAATATGTTGATAGTGACTTGGTCGTGGATGTGCTTATTAAGGACGGCGCCTCCGTAGAATTTGGGGATATTGTTTTTTATGTGTCCGGAAGTTCGCAAAGTATTCTAAAAGCGGAGAGGTTGGTGCTTAATGGTATGCAGAGAATGAGCGCTATTGCCACCAAGACCAATTATTTTGTAAAACTTTTGGAAGGCACCAACACCAAGATTTTGGATACCCGTAAGACAACCCCGGGAATAAGGGCACTTGAAAAATGGGCGGTAAAGATAGGTGGAGGTGAAAATCATAGATTTGCTCTTTACGATATGGTTATGTTAAAGGATAACCATATTGATTTTGCCGGGGGTATTACTAAAGCAATTGAAAAAACACAGCAATATTTGACCGACAAAAAATTGGATTTAAAAATAATTGTAGAAGCTAGAAACCTCAAAGAAGTGGAGGTTATCTTGCAGTCTAACGGAATCTATAGAATTTTGCTGGATAACTTCAGTTTTGAGGATACCCGGAAAGCGGTTAAAATGATCGGGGATAAATGTCTAACAGAATCTTCTGGCGGAATTAATGAGGAAACCATAAGGAAATACGCGGAATGCGGTGTTAATTTTATTTCTTCGGGGGCGTTGACACATTCCATATACAATATGGACCTTAGTCTTAAAGCAGTATAAATGTCCCAGGAAATTGAAAGTAAACTGGAGAAGATTCCCATAGTTAATTGGGTAGTGGGGCTAATGAAAAGTTTGAAGTTGCCAGGCTTTGAAGGGCTTTCTATTTATGACCTTATGGAGATGTATGTGCTGGGAATAGTAAAGGGGGCCTTATCCACCCGGGCAAGTTCCATTTCCTTTAGTTTGTTTTTGGCCTTATTTCCATTGTTGATTTTTTTGGTTACATTAATTCCTTTCATCATTCCCTATGTTTCTGTGGGAAATTCGAATTTTGATACAGAATTCCTAATTTTTTTAGAATCATTTTTACCAAGGGCAACAGGTGATTATTTTAGTGAAATATACTTGCAGATCAGTGAACAGGAAAGAGGGGATGTCCTGTCCTCTGCAATCGCATTTATTACCTCAATTTTTTTGATGACCAATGGGGTGAATGCAATTTTCGTGGGATTTGAAAACTCTTACCATGTAAATCTCAATAGAAGTATTTTTAAGCAGTATGTTTATGCCTTGATGGTGGGGTTGATGCTATCTATCCTTCTTTTGTTAGGGGCGGTCATATTTGTTTATTTTGAGGCATATGTGCTTATAGGTTTATATGATATAACACACAGGGGAGTGGAATTGGAAGTGGATGAAAGTGAATTTATCTTGGTGCAATGGGGTAAATTTTTATTTTTAGGTATGTTGGCCTATTTTATTACGGCCATTTTATATTATTTTGGTACCAAAGAGGGAAGGAAGGCCAAATTTTTTTCGGCCGGGGCCTTGATGACTACCTTGCTTTTTATCCTTACATCCTATTTATTTGGAGTATATGTTGAAAAATTTGCCAGATATAACGAATTATACGGTGCTTTAGGTGGTTTGTTGATCTTATTGGTATTTATTTGGTTAAATTCCAATATCTTGCTGTTGGGGTTTGAACTGAATGCCTCATTAAATTCTTTAAGAAAAAAATATGAAAAACATGATGGATAGGAATAAATGGGTAGTATGGGGTGTTTTTATACTTTTTTCTATGTCTGCTCCGGCACAAAGCATCTTTGGGAAATGGAAAACCATCGATGATAGGACAGGTAATCCAAAGGCCATTATTAGTATCTATGAGGAAGACGGACTTATGTACGGACATGTCGTGGAGATTCTGGAGGAAGGAAGGGAAGATGCCGTATGCGAAAAATGTGACGGTGACAAAAAGGACCAACCAATAGTTGGGATGAAAATAATTGAAGATGTGGAACACATTGGCAATGGGGAATGGAAGGGAAAAACCCTTTTCGATCCGGAACAGGCCATGACCTTTAGGTGTAAATTGTGGCTAAATCCCGATAATCCGGACGAACTAAAGGTAAGAGGATATTTGGCTTTCATCTACCGTACCCAGACTTGGATAAGGGTGGAAGGATAGAACTTTAGGGAATATGCAGGATTTTATCAATGTTATTTTACCCATCCCTATAGAAAAGCTTTTTACCTATAAGGTGACCAAGGAAGAGGCGAAAGTATTAAAACCGGGAATGAGGGTAGCCGTTCCCTTTGGAAAATCAAAAATATATACAGCCTTGGTGTTCGAGATCCACAACACCGCGCCCACAGTCTACGAGGCAAAGGAGATCGATCAAATTTTGGATGATTATCCGGTTGTGACCAATATACAACTAAAGTTCTGGCATTGGTTGGCCCAATATTACATGTGCTCTATTGGGGAAGTTTTTCGCGCTGCCGTACCCAGCGCCCTGCTATTGGAAAGTGAAACTTTAATACTTAGGAACGATAGGGCAAATACAGAGGAAAACGATTTGCTCGATGATGAATTTATGGTATTCGAGGCCTTGCAGCACCAATCAATTCTAAGGGTTCAGGAAATAAGTGATATTCTGGACAAAAAGAATATCATCCCAGTTTTAAATAGGTTGCTCAAAAAGAATGTTATCTTTCTTAAGGAGGAGATGTACGAGCAATATAAGCCCAAATTGGTCCGATACGTTCAGCTGGGAAAGGACCATAGATCTGAAGAGAATTTGGAGGCCTTGTTGAATGGCCTGACCAGGGCCCCTAAACAGAGCCAAGTGGTATTATCATTGTTTCAATTACAAGCGGTAACAAAAAAGCCTGTAAAAGTGAGCGATTTGGAAAAAGCCAGTAATAGTTCCAGTTCTACCATTAAGACGTTGATAGATAAGGGTATTTTGGAGGAACAATTTGTTCAGACCGATAGGGTGGTGTACGAGGGGGATGATGAAACTGAAACCTTAAAATCTCTAAACGACTATCAAAATGCTGCGCTCAAGGATATAAAAAACTCCTTTAAGGAGAAGAAGGTAGTGCTTTTGCATGGGGTTACTTCTTCAGGAAAAACAGAGGTCTATGTTAAGCTGATCGAAGAATTTTTAAGCCAAGGAAAGCAAGCGCTTTATTTACTTCCGGAAATTGCCCTTACTACTCAGTTGATTTCAAGATTGCAGGCCTATTTTGGTGAAAAAGTGGCTGTATATCATTCCAAGTACAATGTGCAGGAAAGGGTAGAGGTCTGGAACAATGTTTTGGAAAATAAACCGGTAGCCCAGATAGTCATAGGGGCCAGGTCTGCTTTGTTTTTACCATTTAAGGATTTGGGGCTGGTTATTGTGGATGAGGAGCATGAAAGTTCTTTTAAACAATATGACCCGGCGCCAAGATATCATGCAAGGGACGCTGCCATTGTTTTGGGTAATTTGCACGGGAGCGATATTCTCTTGGGGTCTGCCACGCCAAGCGTGGAAAGTTTTTATAATGTAAAGGTTGGCAAGTATGGCTATGCCCATATAGAAAGAAGATATGGGAATGTACTTATGCCGGACATGGAATTGGTAGATATAAAGGAGCAGTCCCGTAAAAAAAGGATGAAAGGACATTTTTCGGAGCGACTACTAGAAGAGATTACGGAGACCTTGGATAACGGAGAGCAGGTTATACTATTTCAAAATAGACGGGGGTTTGCGCCCATTATGGAATGTACTACCTGCGGGCATGCCCCCCAATGTCCAAATTGCGACGTAAGTTTAACCTATCATCAGCACAGAAAACAATTGCGATGCCACTATTGCAGTTATCATATAGCCCTTCGGGAAACTTGTCAGGCTTGTGGGAACGCCACCCTGGATACCAAAGGTTTTGGGACCGAGCAGGTGGAGCAGGAGCTAAATACATTGTTCCCAAAAGCCAATGTTGGGAGAATGGATTTGGATACCACTAGGGGCAAGCATGGTTACGAAAAGATTATCACCTCTTTTGAGCAACAGGAAATAGATATTCTGGTGGGTACCCAAATGCTGACCAAGGGGCTCGATTTTAGGAATGTAAACCTGGTAGGGATCATGAATGCGGATTCCTTGTTGAATTTTCCTGATTTTAGGGCCCATGAAAGAAGCTTTCAGTTGCTTACCCAAGTGGCCGGCAGGGCAGGGAGGAGCAAGAAGAGGGGAAAGGTAATTATTCAGAGTTATAATCCCAATCATAGGATATTACAGCAGGTAACCACAGGTGATTATAATGGAATGTTCCAAGAGCAGATTTACGAAAGGGAACAATATAAGTATCCTCCTGTAAACAGAATTATCAAAATTACGTTTAAGCACAAGGATTACAACAAACTTAACGATGCTGCGGAATGGTTTGCCAAATCGTTGAGAAATAGTTTTGGAGGAAACGTACTGGGGCCCGAATATCCACCTGTGGCAAGAATCCGGAATCAATATATTAAGAACGTTATCATCAAGATCGGGGAAAATTACTCCTTGGTCAAAACAAAAAATAGCATTAAAAGAATTGAAAAATCCTTTAATGCTATTTCCTATTACAGAGGTGTTCGGGTAATCTACAATGTAGATCACATATAACTATCTAAAAATTATTTAGTGCCTCTGCCAATTCAGTTTTCTTATTTCTACTTAGAGGTATTTGTTTTCCACTAACTTCTACATTTTTACTATTAAACTTCTCTACCTTCTCCAAGTTAACGATATAGGATTTGTGAATCCTTAAAAACTTATCTTCTGGCAACTGTTTTTCAAAAGATTTCATTGTTGATAAAATTACGATATTGGCTTCATCCGTAACTAGTTTTATGTAGTCGCCCAAAGCTTCGATCCATTTTATCTCGTTCAAAATAACCTTTCTTTTCTTCAAGTTACTCTTAACAAAGATGTGTTCTTCGTCTTCCGTTACCTTATTGATTTGTTCGTATTTTGCTACGGCCCGTTTAACAGAAGCGTCAAAACGTGATAGGGTAATAGGTTTGTGAAGGTAATCTGTTACGTCGTAATCAAATGCCTTAAGGGCATAATCCGGTTTACCGGTGATCAAAATTACCTGAGGACTATTATCTAGGGACTCTAATAGGTCGAATCCAGTGATAATTGGCATCTCTACATCTAGGAAAATTAAATCTATTTCGTTGTTTTTAATGCCGTTCTTGGCTTCAATGGCATTACTGTACTCAGCTACCAAAGCCAGATTCGGATGGTTATTAACCAGTTTGGCAACTGCCATCCGCTGCATGGACGAGTCGTCCACGATAATGCTTCTTAATTTCATAAATGGTTGATTTGTGGGGTTAAATCATCGACAAAGTACTTAAAAATCACGCTGATGTACAACTAAAGTTGTAAACATTGCAGTAATTGTTGTGTAAATGGCAATGACCATAGTTTTAATTGTTTTTGGTTAAGTTCAATATTATGTTTTCTCTAGGTATAACGAAGATTTTTCCATTTTCTTGTGATATGAACAAAAAATAATTACTTTTGCACACTTAAAAAATTTTAAACATATGAACAATTACGAAACTGTTTTCATTTTAAATCCCGTTCTATCTGATGTTCAGATAGAGGAAACAGTTAAGAAATTTGAGGATTTCTTAATTAACAGAGGTGCCAAAATGGTAGCCAAAGAAAACTGGGGGCTGAAGAAATTGGCCTATCCTATCCAACACAAGAAAAGTGGTTTTTACCATTTGTTCGAGTTTACAGCTGAAGGCGAAGTTGTTGCCCCTTACGAATTGGAATTCAGAAGGGACGAACGAGTTATGCGTTTTTTGACCGTAAAATTAGACAAGCATGCCGTATCATGGGCAGAAAGAAGAAGAACAAAGTTAAAAGCTAAAGCGTAAGGATTATGGCATCAATAGAACAACAAGCAAAAGGTAAAAAAGACGGAGAGATTAGATATCTTACTCCTCTTAATATAGAGACCAATACTCAAAAGAAATATTGTCGTTTCAAAAAATCAGGTATTAAATATGTAGATTACAAGGATCCTGATTTCTTAATAAAGTTGGTAAATGAGCAAGGTAAATTGCTTCCAAGAAGACTTACTGGAACTTCCTTGAAATATCAGCGTAAAGTGGCCGTTGCTGTAAAAAGAGCGCGTCACTTAGCTTTAATGCCTTATGTTGGCGATTTATTAAAATAAAAAGAAACGGACGATGGAACTTATATTAAAGGAAGACGTACAGAACTTAGGTTTTAAAGATGATTTGGTGAATGTAAAGAATGGTTTTGGTAGAAATTACCTAATCCCAAGAGGATTGGCCTCTTTAGCTACACCATCAGCCAAAAAAGTATTGGCAGAAAATTTAAAACAAAGAGCTCACAAAGAGAAGAAAATTGTTGATGCTGCCAATAAGACTGCAGAAGCCATTAAGCAATTGGAAATCAAGATTGCTGCAAAAGCTGGTGCTGGTGATAAATTATTTGGATCTATTACTAATATAGATTTGGCCGATGCTTTGGAAAAAGCTGGACATTCTTTGGATAGAAGATATATATCTATTCAAGGTGGTGCTGTTAAAAGGACTGGTCCTTACAATGCTCAAATAAGATTGCACAGAGATGTGGTAGTCGATTTCCCATTTGAAGTAGTTGCAGAGGCAAAAGGATAATACTATTATATTGATTTATTTGAAAGGCCGCATTTATGTGGCCTTTTTTATGTTAATGATGTTAAAAGAGCGGCCTTTTAATCCTATACTAAGCCAAGAATGGTAATGGATATTGATGTAAGCCGTATTTGAAATTCAGTGACACAATGAAATACACAAGATTAACAAGGCAACAACTAGAAGAGTTGCAGCAGGAATTCATTAATTTTTTGGCTACCCAATCCATTACAGGAGACGAATGGGATACGCTAAAGAAAGAAAAACCGGAAGTAGCTGAAGAGGAACTTGATATTTTTAGTGATTTAATTTGGGAAGGTGTTTTGTCCAAGGTGAAGTATTTGGAAAATATTTCTGCCCAACACATGCATTTATTCCATACCGAAGAAAAGGAAATGAAGCTTATCTCGGTAAAGGTGATGAATCCGGAAATAGATTTGAGAACCAAAGAGGGCTTTTCTTGGTTCAAAAAAAATTATCAATCAGATTTTGTGGAATACCTAACGGCTTCCAAGGCCTATACAGTGGATAAAAACCTGGATAAGTTTAATTTAATTAAGCAAGGAGCAGTAATCACCAAAGGAGAACTTTATCAATGGTTCGATGATTTAATGGGTTAATTTTAGTTGATCCGGCATAGGCAAAATTCTACAATCCATTATATTTACAACAAGATTAAAAACAATGGCACAAAAACCATCCATACCTAAAGGGACCAGGGATTTTTCCCCATCCGAAGTCAATAAGAGAAATTATATTTTCGATGTGGTAAAAAAGCATTTTCAAACCTATGGTTTTCAACCCATCGAAACTCCGTCCTTTGAAAACTCTGAAACCTTAATGGGAAAATATGGTGATGAAGGTGATCGACTGATCTTTAAAATACTTAATTCTGGAGATTTTTTGAATAAGGTGAATGATGAGTTGTATTCCACTAAAGATTCGAGTGCCTTGACTTCCAGGATATCGGAAAAAGCTTTGCGATATGATCTTACCGTGCCCTTTGCCCGTTATGTGGTAATGCACCAAAATGAAATAGACTTTCCCTTTAAAAGATATCAGATCCAGCCGGTATGGCGTGCAGATAGACCCCAAAAAGGGCGTTTTCGCGAATTTTTCCAGTGCGATGCCGATGTAGTGGGTTCGGATTCCCTTTTGCAGGAAGTGGAATTGGTGCAGTTGTACGATGCCGTATTTACAGACTTAAAGCTGGAAGGGGCAACCATTAAGCTTAACAACAGAAAGATATTGGCGGGAATTGCCGAGGTAATCGGGGAACGGGATAAGCTGATTGACTTTACCGTGGCTTTGGATAAGCTGGACAAAATAGGGATCGATGGAGTTTCCAAAGAAATGAGGGAAAAAGGCATTTCTGATGCTGCCATTGAAAAAGCGGCCCCTTTATTTGCGCTAAGTGGAAGTAACCTGGAGCAAATATCGGCCTTAGGTGATTTGTTGAAGGATTCCGAGGAGGGAAGTAAAGGAGTATGGGAGCTAAGGTTTATAGTTGAAACCTTGGAGGAGCTAGGGTTGCAATCCGCAAATCTAAAAATAGATGTTACTTTGGCCAGGGGTCTTAATTACTATACAGGGGCTATTTTTGAAGTAGCCGCTCCGGAAGGGGTTAGTATGGGGTCTATAGGTGGAGGTGGTCGTTATGATGACCTTACCGGAATCTTTGGTCTTAAAGATGTTAGTGGGGTAGGGATATCCTTTGGTCTGGACCGTATTTATTTAGTGCTGGAAGAGTTGGGGCTATTTCCTGAGGCCATAGACCGATCATTACAAGTACTCTGTGTTAATTTTGGGGACAGGGAAGCATTAACTTCTATGAAACTTGTTAATCAATTGAGGAAGGCAGGTATAAAATGTGATCTTTATCCCTCCAGTGCCAAGATGCAGAAACAAATGAAATATGCCAATAATAGGAATGTTCCTTTTGTTGTTTTGATCGGGGAACAGGAATTGAGCAGCAATTCCTTTGTGGTCAAGGATATGGTCAAAGGGGGGCAGGAAACCTATAGCTTGGATAGGGTAGAAGAGTTTTTGAACAATTTATAGCCTATTTTGTAGAGCATTTAGCACCGTTTCATAGTATTCCATTTCGTAAGGCACGTATTTCTTTGAAATCACATTGCTTTCCAATTCCTTCCGGAACATGTTCAAGGAAATTAGGGCAAGATCGTCCACTTCGCTTTCTTGCATTTTAAGTGCTGAAAAGGGTATTTTCAGTTCACATAAAAAAGTATGGTGGAATTCGCAGTCCAATAAATCCTTATGATGTTGGTAGCTGTATTTATATACTCCTAGTTTGTATAGTCCGTTTTCCGTAATGTCAAGACCTATCTCTTCCTTTACTTCCCTAATAGCAGACTCCGTTACATCCTCACCTGCACCTATATGTCCGGCTACGGATACATCCCAAAGTCCTGGGTGGGTATCTTTGTTTTTGGCGCGTTGCTGAATGAGTATTTCTCCTTTTTTGGTATAAAGCCAAACATGTATACTGGGGTGAAAAATCCCCCTTTTATGGGCTTCGGATTTCATGATGGATTTACCTGTATAATTACCGTCCGCATCCAATATGTCTATCAATTCATCCATAATCAAGCAATATTTTAAATGAGTAGCAAAAAATCTAAAATAAAAAATCCCCCCTAAAAGGGAGGATTTTGAAAAATACTATTCAAAATAACTAAAAGTTTCCCCGTCTTTTATATTCAATAAAGATTCATAGATCAATCGAATAACATTTTCTACATCATCCCTATGAACCGTTTCTACCGTGGTGTGCATATATCTTAGGGGTAGGGATATTAAAACCGAAGCTACCCCACCATTGCTATAGGCAAAGGCGTCCGTATCCGTACCTGTATATCTTGAAGCGGCCATGCGTTGAAAAGGAATCTTGTTGGTTTCTGCAGTTTCAATAATTCGTTCCCGAAGTTTGTTTTGTACCGCAGGGGCGTAAGAAATAACAGGGCCGGCACCAATCAGGGTATGTCCTTGTTTCTTTTTCTCGATCATGGGCGTAGTGGTATCATGGCAAACATCTGTGACTATTGCAATGTTCGGTTTTATGGTTTGGGTAATCATTTCAGCCCCTCTTAGTCCAATTTCTTCCTGCACCGCATTGGTGATATATAGTCCAAACGGTAATTTCTTTTTGTTTTCATGTAATAGTCTGGCAACCTCCGCAATCATAAAACCACCCACTCGATTGTCAATGGCCCTACAAACAAATTTGTTCCCGTTCAGCACTTGAAAGGTATCCGGATAGGTAATGACACATCCAACATGTACCCCTAATTTTTCCACTTCTGCCTTATCCTTGGCACCTACATCAATAAAAATATTGTCCAATTTAGGAGGTTCTTCTTTGGAGCTGTCCCTAGTGTGTATGGCCGGCCATCCAAATATCCCTTTTACAATTCCTTTTTTGGTATGTATATTGACCCATTTGGAAGGTGCAATTTGATGATCGCTACCACCGTTTCGGATAACATAGATTAAGCCATCGTCTGTAATATAGTTTACATACCAAGATATTTCATCGGAATGCCCCTCTATGACCACCTTATATTTGGCTTCAGGATTTATAACTCCCACTGCGGTACCGTAGGTGTCGGTAATAAAAGTGTCCACATAAGGTTTTAAATAATCCATCCATAATTTTTGCCCTTCCCATTCGTAACCGGTCGGTGCAGCATTATTTAGATATTTTTCTAAAAAATCCATGGATTTTTTGGTAAGAATCTTTTTTGCGCTCATTTACGTATATTTTGAATACAAACTTAACAATATTCACTTTTAATTAATAGCAAGCTGCTTTCTTTATCATTAATTTTGGCAAGGCTTTTGTATTTTAAGGTTCAATGGGAAAAAGATTATTGGTGATACTTTACGGGATTACGGGGTTTGTAGGATTGGCACAGGTTCCAGAGGTGCCCATGGATTCGGTAGCTGAACAGTACGTAATAATGGAGGGGGATTCTATTCTTCAGAGTTCTATCGCCTTAAATGAGGTTTATGTATTTGGTAGGCTTAAATTCTCATCCTATAACGATAAGTTGCGGTATTATATATTGAGGAGGAAAACCATGAAGGTGTATCCTTATGCCAAATTGGCTGCCGAGAGGTTGGTGGAACTAAACGATAGTTTGGAACATATAAAGAAGAATTCTCACAAAAGAAGGTTTACGCGCAAAGTTCAAAAATTTATTGAGGACGAATTTTCCGAGGAATTAAAAAAATTGACACGTACCGAAGGGCAGATTTTGGTAAAGTTGATCTATAGGCAGACTGGGATTACGGCTTTTGATCTGGTAAAAGAGTTGCGGAGTGGCTGGCGTGCTTTCTGGTACAATACCACGGCTAAAATGTTCAACATAAGTATTAAGGAAGAATTCCATCCGGATACGGTGCATGAGGATTACCTTATAGAGGATATTCTGCAGCGGGCCTTTGCGGATTTTAGTTTGGAACGGCAGCCTTCCGTTTTGGAATATGATTACGCTACCCTAACCAATATTTGGAAAGATCAGAACAGATCCAAGGAATAGGGGTAAGAATTCTCTATGTTTCCTGTATAATTTTAATGTAATGCATTGTGCGTTCCCTCCATTTGTCGGGCCGGGTGCTCTGCTGTATCCCTTGCCCTGCTTCGGGGATGCCGCTCCGCCCCCTAACGCTGTCCGCAGTAATTTTAACGGGCCTTTGTTTTGTTGTTATCGGAAAAAGCGTTAAATTGTTTTCCCTTTTTCGGGGTCGTAGCGTGCTGCAAGGTGCTTGTTGACAGCGGGTTGTGCGCGCCCTTTAAAAAAAGGCAAAAAAAGTTTCAAAAAATCCTTGTGGATTTAAAAAAGGGTGGTAGATTTGCACCCCGCTAACGAAGGAATTACGGAGTCGGCGGAAAGGGTGTT